>CAYNDN010000058.1:0-14826 GCA_964395075.1 uncultured Lentimicrobiaceae bacterium
TGGGGATGGGGTGTATGATATGGTGTACGGAAAAAACCCCGCATATATTGTGTTTAGTGTTATTGATGAATTCGTTCCAGTTGGTGTAAATGAAGATATGCCCCGGCCAAAAGATGGAATTTGTATTTTGCAAAATGCACCTAACCCCTTCACAACATCAACCACAATCCGTTTTGATCCGGGATCGGCTCAGTGCGGAAAGTTTTTACTATTCAACCACACCGGAAAACTTGTTTTACAAACCAAGATCAATCCTTCGCAAAAACAACTTGTAATATCAGGTGAGCTGTTAAGGCCAGGCGTTTACTATTATCAGTTGGAAACAAATGATGGGAAAAGTGTTGTGAAAAAAGCAATCAGGTTTTAATCACCCGGATACACCGGGATTTTTGATTGATATTAAAACCCGGTACTGCCGGATATTTTTTTTGGAGTGCTAAACAAAAATGGCTTTAATAAAAATCAAGGTTGCACCATAGTTTGAAAACAAGGTTAATATTCGTGGCTTTGTAAGAGCCTGATAAATTTGTTGAAGTTTTTAGGCAGGCAGCTCCGCTCAGCAAATAACGGATAACCCCCTCCTTCGCTTTTCATTCACTATACCCATTAGCGGAGGTGAAAAGCTACGGAGGGCAAGGAATAACAAATAACGTCTAACGAATAACGTCTAACGTCTAACGAATAACGAATAACCACTCTCCTAAAACAACCCGTGCAGCTCCGCATTGATCTTGTCGATGATGGTTCCCAGGTCTTCGGGCTTATCGGCAAAATCCAGGTCATCCACGTTTACGATCAGTTTTTTACCCTCGTTGTAACTGCTCATCCAGTTTTCGTAGCGTCCGTTCAGGCTTTTCAGATAGTCCAGCCTGATGGATTCTTCATAGTCGCGGCCACGTTTTTGAATTTGATTAACCAGCGTGGGTACTGTTGCCCTGAGGTAAATGAGCAAATCGGGTGGCTGTATAAAACTTACCATCAACTCGAAGAGCGACCGGTAATTGTCAAAATCCCTGGTGGGCATCAGGTTCATTTCATGTAGGTTGGGCGCAAAAATATGGGCATCCTCATAAATCGTACGGTCCTGAATCACTTTCATTCCGCTTTCGCGGATTTTCACAATTTGCCTGAATCGGTTATTCAAAAAATAGATTTGAAGGTTAAACGACCAGCGGCGCATATCTTCGTAAAAACTATGCAGATAGGGGTTATCATCCACCGATTCGTAGTGGGGTTCCCAGTTGAAATGTTTGGCCAGTAAAGATGTTAAGGTGGTTTTTCCGGAACCTATGTTCCCAGCTATGGCGATATGCATTTTTGTTGGATTTTATCTGTTCGCTTTTTCCCTGCTAAAATAGCAAAGAAATCCCTGAAACAGCCAATCGTAAAAACTAATTTTCAACAATGGGCATTTTTATGATGTCAAGTTTGTTGGGGTCAGCCACATACATCATCAGGTTTTCGCCTTCAAGGTTAATTGTTGCTGTTTTAAATGGGCGAACCGGCATATCAAAAGTTTTTTGTTTCCCGCTTTTCAGGTCATAAATATTTGCTTTAAGCCCAAGCGTGTAAAACAATTTTCCGTCTGCAATCCTAAATTGCCTGATTCCTTTAAATGGTAGTGTTTCTATGTAATTCCCTATCGCATCAAAAATCAAAACGCCCTTTGAGGCATCAGCAATGTAAACCTGTCCTTTGTAATCTGCCATAAATGATGACCTGATTGGAGCTCCGGCAGTTTTGGGCAACTTTTCGCCCTGCGTTATAAAATCTCCTTCGTCGTTGAGTTTGATCAGTTTTTGTTGCGATTCGTCAAAAATCCAAATATTATCATCCGCCGAGAGGCAGGCGGCAGTAATATTTTCGTAATTTTTTTCTTTCAGAAAAAATGGTTCCGGCTCTGTTCTAAAATATTGATTAAGCAATGTGATTTTTTGGTCTTGTTTATAAAAAAGCAGGATTTTTTGAGGGTTCGAAACATCGATGCTGTGCAACCTTACGGTGTAAAAATTGCTGTAGGCGTATTCGATTTCCCCTTCGGGACTGTACATGGTGATCTTGTTGTCTTCGACCACATAAAAATAGCCTGCTTCTCCAAGCTCGATTTGTGATACCTTAATATCTAATTTTAAGATGCGCTCGTGGTTATCTCCCGGTTGAAACAGGAATAAAAAACTGAATAATAATAGCAGGTGCTTCATATCCAAAAATTTGATTTTAGTTAGTAATCATTTTTAAAATGTCATCCACATATTTTCGATCGTTCGAAAGCCTCGGCACTTTATTTTGCCCGCCGAGTTTATCTTTTTTCTTCAGCCAGTTGTAAAAGGTATTTTTAGGCACCGAGCGGATTACCGGTTGCTCCAGTATCATTCCTTTGTATCGCTTGGCTTCATAATCGGAATTGAGCGATTTAAGTGCATTATCAAATGTATCGGTAAAAACGTCTAAGTTATCAGGTTCGTGTGTAAATTCGATCAACCACTCATGGGCTGCATTATTATTGTTGTTGAAATAAACGGGGGCTGCGGTATAATCTGTAACTGCTGCATGGCATTTTTCGCATGCAATGTTTAGGGCTTTTTCGGCATTTTCAATAATTAGTTCCTCTCCAAATGCGTTGATGAAATTTTTTGTCCGTCCGGTAATCACAATCCTGTAAGGGTAAGTGGAGGTGAATTTAATGGTATCTCCGATCATGTATCGCCACAATCCGGCATTTGTGCTAATGAGCATGGCGTAATTTTTTCCCACTTCCACCTCGTCAAGCAAAAGCGTTTTTGGGGATTCTTCATCAATTTGATCGAAAGGCATAAACTCATAATAAATGCCATAGTCAAGCATCAAAAGCATATCGTTATGCCCTTTCCTGTCCTGGATGCCAAAGAATCCTTCGGAGGCGTTATAGGTTTCTGTGTAGCTCATCAGGTCAGAGTGGATCAGGTCAGTAAATTGTTTTCGGTAAGGATTGAAATTGACACCACCATGGAAGAAAACCTCCAGGTTTGGCCAAACATCGGCAAGATTATTTTTTCCGGCCAGTTCCAAAATTCGCCGTATTAAAACCAATGTCCATGATGGCACGCCTGAAATGCTCGTTACATCGTGTTCCATGGTAACAAGTGCCATTTTCTCGATCTTACTTTCCCACTCATCCATCAGCGCGATGGATCGGCTGGGGGTTTTTTTAAGCTGCACCCACAGCGGCAGATTATGCATCAGGATGGCGGAAAGGTCGCCGGTGTAGTATGATTCGTTGTTAACCTCAGTTATGCTGCTGCTTCCCCCCATGGCCAGGCCACGCCCGTCGAAAATGCGGGAGTCCGGGTTGTTGTGAAAATAGATCGAAAGCATATCCTTGCCACCTTTAAAATGGCATTCCTCCAGGGCTTCGTTGCTCACGGGGATGAACTTGCTTTTGTCGCTGGTGGTGCCCGATGATTTGGCAAACCATTTAATATCGGTATTCCACAACAGATTTTGTTTGCCTTTGCGCAACCTTTCGATGTAGGGCTTCAGGCTGTTGTAGTCAGTTACCGGTACCCGCGACTGAAACTGTGCCGGGCTGCTAATGGTTTCATAATCATAGTTTTTGCCCCACTCAGTGTCTTTCGCCGCCGAAATCAATTTTTTAAATAGTTCAAGCTGAACGTCGTGCGGGTATTTGATGAATAATTCGATCTGATGAATTCGCTTTTTCATCAACCACGATAAGAGAGAATTGAATATCGGCATAAGGGCTTATCATTTGTGTTTAATCAGCATTCAAAAATACAATTATTAGCCGGTAATTGTTCATGGCATCAAAGTAAAGATTCATCACTATTTTTGTGAAAAATTCAGCGATGGTTATTTTTCCAAACGCAAAAATAAATCTTGGATTATTTGTTACCGGTAAAAGATCGGACGGTTATCACAATATTCAATCCATTCTTTATCCCATTCCATTAAATGATGTCCTGGAAATAATCAAATCCCCCAATGGGAAATTTGGTTTTACTGCTTCAGGAATTCCTGTTGATGGCAACCATAGGGATAACCTGGTTGTAAAAGCCTGGCAACTGCTTCAGCGCGATTTTGATCTGGCACCAGTTCAAATTCATTTGCATAAATCCATCCCAACGGGTGCTGGTTTGGGTGGTGGCTCGGCAGATGCAGCATTCCTGATCAGACTCATCAACACAATTTTTGAGTTAAACTTATCTGTGTCTCAAATGCAAAATTATGCACGAATGCTTGGCATGGATTGCCCGTTTTTTATTGAAAACAGGCCGGCACTTGCAATCGATCGTGGCGACCGCCTGTCGAACATTGACATAGATCTGGCTGGTAAATTTCTTGTTTTAGTTAAACCTGATTGTCATGTGAACACACGTGATGCTTATGCCGGAATACAGGCGGCGTTACCAAACGTTAAACTATATGATGCAATTCAGCAGCCGGTTACGGATTGGAGAAGGTTGATAAAAAATGATTTTGAAAAGACAGTCTTCAAATCCTGCCCAGGTCTAAAAACCATTAAAGACAAACTTTATGACCATGGAGCTGCTTTTGCGCTGATGAGCGGAAGTGGTTCATCAATTTACGCCATTTTTGATGAGGCTGTTGATTTAAAAACACAGTTCCCAAAAGATTTTTATTTTAGTTGCTGGCTGTGATGTTCAGATTATCAATAAATTAATACACATCACAAATTTTTTCTACAAAACTTTCCAACTATTTTTTCATTTCTTGTGTCATTGATAACAAAAGCACCAACGTGGTAAATCAAAACCCGGACATCCACAAAAAGTTGATTGAGCAGTGCCGAAAGGGAGACTCCAGGTCGCAATACAGGCTGTACAAGTTGTATGCAAAAGCCATGTACAATATCGCCATGCGAATGCTTGTCAACAAAATGGATGCTGAAGATGTGATACAGGAAGCTTTTGTGAGTGCTTTCAGAAAAATTGATGGTTACCGGCAGGATGCATCATTTGGTGCATGGGTAAGGAAAATTGTGATCAATCATTGCATCAATTTTATGCAACGCAAAAGATCGTTTTTTGAAAACCTGGATGAAAGTTTCGCGGATACGGCAGATATATTTGAGGAAAGTGAAGATTATATTTTCTCGCCTGAATTGATTCATGAATCGGTGAAATTGCTACCCGAAGGTTCGCGGATAGTTTTAAACCTGTATCTTTTTGAGGGTTATAAACACCGGGAGATAGCTCAGATACTGAAGATTTCTGAGTCAACTTCAAAATCACAGTATCAACGGGCAAAAATTTTACTCAAAGAAAGGTTATTGCAACATGAACAGCAAGTTTGAAGACTATCTGAAATCCCAACAAAAGCAGATGGATATCGAAGATCCTGACGACCAGCTCATCTGGAATGGGATACAAAAATCTATTGAAAAGCCTCAGCCCAACTGGAAACAACATTTCTGGAAAGCTGCTGCCATCCTGATTTTCATGGCATCTTCAACCTACATTTTGGTTAATGAATTTTATCGAGATAAGCCACAAAATATTTATAACATCACCCTGAGTGAGATTGAACCGGAATATGCCGATAAAGTGGCTGCCTACCGTACTGATTTTGAACAAAAACTCAGGCAGGTGAACGGCCTGGATACAAAACAGTTAGCACAATTCGATTACTTTTTCAACGAACTGAACAACCTCGATACCATGTACCGGGGCTACCAGGAAGATTTTCACAACTATGGTTATGATGAAAGGCTTGTTAAGGCCATGCTCGATTATTACGAAAAGCGTGTAAGAGTTTTAGACAGGGTATTAATGGAAATTCAAAAACATAAAGATTATGAACAACGAAAAGAGGTACACACAGAGATTTAGTCATCTGCTGCTAACAATTATTTTCTCAGTCATTACGATTAGCCTGGCTGCACAGGCCGAATTTAACGAAGTGCTTAAATTTGAGTCAGCCATCGACCCCCTGGCCACAGTGCATTTTAAAAACCGTTCGCAAAATGCTGAAATAAAAACATGGAACAATGATGCCGTGGAGCTTCAATTGGATGTGAAAATTAAGGCCAGAAATCAGGAGGATATCAATCTGACTTTGGAAGCTTTAAGGGATATAGAATTTAACGATGCCGGTTCAAAGTTCTTCATCAACACTACTTTTTGGGAGTCGATGAGGTCGAACACCAATTACAAGTTTGAGCTTTGCAACGGTAAAAAAGTGAATCTGAAGGATTTTCAGATTTCCATTAATCTGTTTGTGCCAAAGACCATTTCTATTGAAATAGACTGCAAGTATGCCGATCTGAAAATGGATGAAATTGCCGGCGAATTGGATTTAACCATGCATAGCGGAAAGTTTTATGCCTCATCATTCGGGGGTAATGCAAAGTTCAACCTCAGGTATTCAAAAGCTTTTCTTGAAAATGTTCCAAAAGTCGATGCAGAGTTGTATGATTCTGATATCGAACTGGCCACCTGTGGAGATTTGCAATTAAAAAGTAAATACTCCAAAATTGAAATTGAAAATGCAGGCGATTTTAATTTTGAGTCGTATGATGACAATATCACCATCGGGAAGCTGGGGAAAATTAGTGGTGAAGCCAAGTATTCCGACTTTGATTTTGGGCCATCGGTGAACCTTGATTTTGTTTTTTACGATTGCAACCTAACCGGCGACGATACCGGGAGTGTGAACGGTAAAAGCAAGTATTCCAAAGTTGAAATGGGTAATGCCGGCAACGTTTACTTCAATGCGTCTTATGATGATAAATTCATTTTTGAAGCTATTGAATCGTTTGAGTGCCCTGAAAGTAAATACACTGATTATGAAATTGATGCTGTTCGTTCAGGGTTTAAATTGTTTTCTTACGATGACAATGTGAGTATTAATCAACTCGATGCACAATTTACTGAGGTTAAAATAAAGGGCAAATACGGTGATTTCCGTCTGGGTTTACCCGAATCGGCACAATGCCAGTTGCTGATTGATATGAAATATGGGCGAGTGGATTTCCCGGAGGAGCTTTTTGAAAGGAAGACTTACATCAAAGATAACAGCAAATTGTTTGTAGATGCCAAAACCAGGAATACCACCGGAAAGCCCACCTCAATTATTGATGTTAGCGGCCACGACAATAGGTTGATTATTTTTAATAGATAAATACCGGACGGGTTCACCGGCCTAAAATCCCGGCTAACTCGTTTCTTTCAAATCCTTACCGGCACGTTTCCAACTAAAATTTAAAGTTGTGTTAACATTTATCTCAGGGTAATGTGGTTTCTTTGCATCAGAAAACAAGGATGAAACCTTGCGGAAAAAATGCGGCGGTGGCCAGATAATAAGCAGACTGTCGCGACGAAGGAAACCGAACAGAGGAACCTTCAAAATAATGACGGCTGGATTTTCCGGCTTTTTTTATGCCTTCACCTTCAGGTTATCTATCCCAACCTGGACAAACCAGAAAATTTACGACAGGATTAACTTAAATTACAAGATATATTTTTGTGAAGTAAAAACATTTTGACATAAACAACATCAATATCATAAGAAAGACACGACGTTGAATTGAAAATTAAATCCGTATCGCGGTATTTAAATCGGGGTTGCTGAAAAACCCGAAATAGAAAAAATTGGTCAATATTAACGATGTGCCTGTCCTGTCCTTCGGGGATGCGCCTTTCATGCGAACAAGCGATTCTATTTTTATTTATAGGATTTTTCTAATAAATATAACTGGGAGGCAAACTGTAATGCTGAAATATTTCTAAACTCAACTACATAAAGCAGATGTTTGTAATATGTAGTAGGGATTTTTTTCATATTTACTTCCAGCATGTTGAGCCCGGCAAACAAAGCAAAAATTGTGTTAGATAAAAGATAAAGTTTTTTAATTCCCTGGAAATATGCAATTTGAATCGGGCGAATTTTTGAAACCCATTTTATTGTAAAGGCAGCCTTTTTAAATTTGTCCCCAATCAGGGTTTCGTTGTTTTCTTTATAGCAAACCATATCTCTATAGTATGCTGCTGATACTTCAAGCAACAAAGCTTCATTAATTTTTTCAACAAAATCCGAAATGTTTTGCTCCGCATTTTCGACGTATGCTTCATCGTCTAATTTCTCACCTGAGTTCGTAAGATTCCAACAAAGAAGTTCTTGCACATCAGCATTTGCTAATAAGTATGCGTACCTATCTTTAATTTGATCAATACCTGCTGCTTTTGCCATAATACTTAAAAATTTAAAACCCAACTTGGACAAGCCAAAACCAAACAGGTTTCAACAATCGAAAAACTTGTACCCTGTTTTGGTTTGTCCAAGTTGTAAAGCAAAATTTTAATTGAGTAATATTAAATTTTCGTTCCTGCTTTTATTATCACATCTATTTGAATTTAAAGCATTAAAAATTTTGTAAGTTTCTAAAAACAAAAGTAAACAATTTTCACTTAACATAAAAACGTTGTGCCTAAGTGCTTTAAGTCCCAAAGAGTGTGATTTTGGAGGTGCAAGGAAACAGAAAAAGTATTAAAATTAAGTATTTTTGTATAAAAAGATATAAAATGAGATCAAGACCAATATCTGATATTACCAGAAATAATATTAAAAAGTTTCTTGGTGCGGCATTAATTTCAATACTACCAATTATCGTAGCAGCTATTTTGCAGATGATTGAAAGGTCAGATATACGAATTGTGGTTCATCCGCCTGTACCGTGCGCTGATACGTTAGATATTGAAAGGGAGTGGGTGAAGTGTCGTGTTTTTGATATTGCGAATCCATTGGTTATAAAGTTTGAGTTTTCGAATATGTCGAAAACACCACTAATGAGTCAAAAAATACAGTTTAAAATTAAAAATGATTCGCTCATCGTATATTCATTTAGTAAAACGGACGAATTATATTCTGAAATTGATTCCTCAGGATTCATTGAGAAAACAAATGGAGTATTTCATTATTATATTGATGAATTAATCAAAGAAAAGGATCATAAACAGTATTTCATAGCTAATATTCCAATTACTGCCAAAGATATAGAGGTTAGTGAAAATTTAGGAGGGCATAAAGTGGTGATCCAGAATAAATCTAATGAGGGCGATTTCATCGAAACGGGCATTTACATATCGGTGGGGTTGATCGTCATTATCTTGTTTTATTATTTTGTTATCAAACTATTAATAAGGAAGCAAGCGTTTAAATCCTTCAAAGCAGCTATTGATTCATTTGATGAGGAATAGCTTTGGTTAACGATCAAAAACGAACCGTTAAACCGCCAGCTTTTCTATGATTTTGGTGAGTTCTTTAAATCGGAACGGTTTGGTCATATAGCCATTCATGCCTACTTCAATGCATTTTTCCTGGTCTTCTTTTGTTGCATTGGCTGTGAGGGCAATGATGCTGGTTTTCTTTTTATCAGGGTTCTCCTGCTCAAAAGCCCGAATGCGCTGGGTAGCTTCGTATCCATCCATTACGGGCATCTGGATGTCCATAATTACGAGGTTAAATTTTTCGTCTTTAAATTTTTCAACAGCAACTTTACCGTTTTCTGCAACATCATACGAAAATCCATTACGCTTTAGGGTAGTGCCTACAACTCTCTGGTTTAGCAGGTTATCCTCAACTACCAGGATGTGAATTCCTTTGTTGTTAGGTGCTTTTTTCATGGTTTTGGATTCAAACGGCAGGGTAAACCAAAAACTTGTGCCTTCGCCGGGTTGGCTGTCAAGTTCTATTCTCCCACCCATTTTGTTGCACAGCGACTGTGAAATTGCCAGGCCGAGCCCGCTTCCGCCAAATTTCCTTGACACATCGTTCTTGCCCTGGTCATAGATGTTAAAGATATTTTTCTGCACTTCCTCATCCATTCCCATCCCGGTATCGGAAACCATAAAACGTAGTTTCATTTTTCGGGAGTCTTCCGATACCTTATTCACGATAAGTTTCACCGTTCCATCACTCGTAAATTTGAGGGCGTTATTAATCAGGTTTATGAGAATTTGCTCAATGCGCAGTTGGTCACCTTTGATCTGATCAGGTAATTCATCATCAAGTTCAAGAATGAGCTTGTTGTTGTTTTCCCTGGCTTTAATTTCAAGTAATTTTATGGTTTTGTTGAGCATTTCTTTAATGTCAAACCATTCTGAAACCAGGGTAACCTGATTTGAATCTATTTTGGACAGATCAATAATATCATTAAGAAGGCTGAGCAAGTTGTTGGCTGAATGCTTTACAATTGCAAGTGTTTCGCGCTGTTCATCATCCAGGTTCGAATCGGCCAGCACATCCAGTAAGCCAACAATAGAATTCATGGGTGTACGAATTTCATGGCTCATATTTGCCACAAATTGTGTCCTCGATTTTGAAGCAGAATCGGCTTTTTTGATTGCTTCGGCAAGGCTTTTTTTTGATTTTACTTCGCTTGTAATATCTCGCATAACCATTTGGTATCCGGTGAGTTCGAAATCGCTGTCGAATAAGGCACGAATAATTGTTGAAACTTCTATTTGCCGTGTCCTTGAAAATGTAAGGCTGTGGTTTATTTTAACAACTGCATTTGTTGGAGTAAGCACCTTTACTGCACTGTTAACTTTTTGCAGGTCATCTTCTTCTACCCAGTTCAGGATATTTTTTCCTTTAAGGCTTTCAAAAGTTTTGGCAAAAGCAACGAGTAGTGCCCGGTTTGCAAACGAAATATTAAGCTCTTTCCCGGTGCGGCAAATTAAATCTGTCTGATCTTGCACAATGTTTTGAAATTGCTGTTTGGAGTCGCTGAGTTCGGTTTTGATTTTATCGAGATCAAGGAACACTTTAACCTTACTGAGCAGGATTTCTCTGTTGAATGGTTTGGTAATGTAATCAACAGCCCCTGACCGGTAGCCCTGGTAAACGCTGTTTTGATCGTGGAAAACCGCAGTTAAAAATATAATTGGGGTATGACGATTGCGGCGTCCCTGCCTGATACGTTCTGCCGTTTGGAAGCCATTCATTTCCGGCATTTGTATATCAACTATCATTACAGCAAAGTCATGCTGTTTTATCTGGATCAGTGCTTCCTTACCACTTTGTGCCGTGATAATCCCTACATTAAGCGATTTAAGATTCATCTGGAGTGTGATGAGGTTTTCGCTAATGTCGTCGATAATTAAAATTTTGGGAACAAATTCTCCCATAAATGCCGTTTTTATTAATGAAAAGGCCTGTAAAGCAAAAATAGTGCATTTCGTTGCAATAGTTCATCAAAACAGGGAGATTCAATATTTTTTTTTGCTGGATGCCCTGATTATGAAAAAAATGAGAAGAAATTTTGTGATTAAAGCAGAAAATGAGATTTTTGCACAGCAAATGAAAAGTAGTGTAATTACAAATTTGCTAATAAAAATTCCCAAATTTGGAAAATATTTCTAAAAGTAAGAGGCCCCATAGTTCAAGGGATAGAATGGAAGTTTCCTAAACTTTAGATCCAGGTTCGAGTCCTGGTGGGGCTACTGCCTAAACCTCAAAAGCCCTGATTGCGAAAGCATTCAGGGCTTTTGTATTTGGTGTTGTGTTTTTTAGGACCAAGCAAAAAAAGAGCCCCTCCCTGGAGCCCTTTTCAATTTAAACCGGATAGAATACTGAGGTTATTGAATGATGATCTTTTTGATGATGTCGTACAATCCCTGTACAATTTGCAGAAAAAAGGTGCCGCTTTCCTGTTTCGAAATATCAATTTCTTTGTTGTACTCGCCCTGGAAATCTTTTAATGTCTCCGAGTAAACAACATTTCCGTTGATGTCGTAAATATTGATGGTAACTTTTTTCTGTTCCCTGAGTGTAAAACTGAGGTTGAATTTACCATTACTGGGATTGGGTGAAAACTTCAGATTTTCTACTTGCAGGTCTTTCTTTTTTGTTTTCACGCCTGCGTTTTTAAGCGCCTCAAGGTCGTTTTCTTCTGCCGGCAGAAATTCATATTTGGCATCGCCAAGTACATACACCTCATGATCAGAATCGACCCACACTTTCTGGGCATCCCCTTTTTTAATTACTACTACTTCCTTTTCAATATCCTTATCGATATCAGTGTCTTCATCAGTGGTCATCGAAATGTATTCGATGGTTTGTTCGGCTTCATCGCCATCCGTTTTGGTTTTGATGATGATTTTTGCATTGTCCCTTTCGATGATGGTATCGCCGGTCCACGTAGCTTCATTACTGCCGCCAAGCTTTATGACCTTCACTTCACCATCTTCGTCAATTTTAATTTCTTCGCCATCGCTGAAAATAAAAATGTTTTTTTCGTCAGGTTCTCCGCCAAACTTTCTGATTTTTTTCTTTACCACGGTATCACCATCATCAACACAGGTTCTTACAATCACTTTCATGGTGCTGTCGCCATCCGTCATTACCTGGTTTAAGTTGTAGGTGAATGATTTCAATTGCTCATCCATCTCCTCCATGATATCGTCCAGTTCATGGGTGATGAACATCATTTTATGTCCATGTTCCAGATTGTCCAGTTCAACGGTTATCTGTTGCATAATGGAATCCACATCCATCATCCTGAAACTGCCATCCTCCAGGTGCATCAACATATTGAGGCTGTCGCCCAGGTGCTCCATTTTCAAATCGAACCCACTGCCGAAATCAAAATCAAAACCTTCAAACTGATCCAGCACATAGGTGGTGTCGATGGACTTTACCTCGCCATTTTCATCTTCCGTAATTTTTAACTGAACAATTTTGGTGCGATCTTTTTTCTCCTGGCCAAAAACGGTTGTAACTGCCACCGCTACAAGAATAAATATGAAGAGCATGGCCACGGCTGATTGTAAATTAATTCTGTGATTTTTCATAAGTGTTCCTCCTAAAATGTTTTGTGTTTTGATCAATAGATTTTCTTATGATGCAAAACTATACCGGCAAAGGTGGGATTATAGTTAATGGGCGGTTAACAAAGGTTAAGGAAAAGTTAAGGTGGAAGAATGCCTCCCTGCGGTCGGTGTAACAGGTGGAAATATGGGCTAAATCTTTTTTTCGAGTGCTAAAGAAAAAAAATTGAAATCCCAAAACCAGAATATTCCGGTGCGCTGCACCTCCCATATTATTCTATCGTAGCATTTCTACAAAGATTGCCGCCACTCTGTGGCTCTGCTCTTTTAGGTGCAGCGCACCGATAATCTTTGTATACAGCTAAGCACAGGAGAAAAGCAAAGGTGCAGCGCACCGAAATATTAAACATAACCGTATTCAATAATTATTCTAAATGTTTGCACATAGGATGTCCCGCCATGCATTTTGCGCTTTGCTACTCCAGCTCCCATAAGCCTCTCTGCTCCGGAGCCTCTCATCGCCTTGTCCCTCCGTCCTTTCTCAAAAACCTCACATTCCTCATCAGCCCCTCAAACTTCGTCCGCTTCACCGCAGATTTCCTGAAAAGCTCATTAAACCTTTCACGATCCAAATTTCCCCAATCCTGCTTTTTTAGTTTTTGCAGGTTTGGTTTTGGTTTGAAGCTTTCCTCCTGATGTGGTTTGGCAAAACGGGTCCACGGGCAAACATCCTGGCAGATATCGCATCCGAATACGCGGTCTTTAAACTTTCCTTTAAAATCTTCAGGTATTTCTTCTCTCAATTCAATGGTAAGGTATGAAATGCATTTTCTCGAATCGATAACCCCGGGGGCAACAATGGCTTGGGTAGGGCAGGCATCAATACAGTTGCGGCATGCACCGCAAAGATCGTTGATTTTTTGTGGGTCGTATTCCAGTTCAAGGTCGGTGATAATTTCGGAAATAAAAAAGAAAGACCCTGACCTGGGTACGATGAAGTTGGCGTTTTTCCCTATCCAGCCAAGCCCGGCCCGCTGTGCCCAGGCCCGCTCCAAAACAGGTGCTGAATCAACAAATGCCCTGGCTGATATGTCGCCAGCTTGTTGCTTCAAATCTGCGATAAGCAGTTTTAGCTTCTCCTTGATCACAAAATGGTAATCAGAGCCATAGGCGTATTTGGAAAGGATGTAATTGTCATTTTCAGGAAGCGTTTTTTCGGGGAAATAATTTTTCAGAAAAACAATCACTGATTTTGCCCCTTCGAACAACTTGCGTGGATCAAGCCTTTTGTCGAAATGGTTTTCCATGTAAGCCATTTTTCCGTGCATCCCGGCATTTAACCATTTCTCAAAAACAGGGGCTTCATCTTCAAGGAATTCCGCATGGGCTATTGCACAGTAATCAAATCCCAGACTGTGGGCCTGCTGCTTAATCCATTTTGATATTTTCGATTTGTCATTCAAAATATTTACAGAAATTTACTTCCCAGGATATTTCACCTTATTCCCAAACACCCGGTCGTACATCACAATACTGCCTGCCACAGCAACATTGAATGAGGGTTTTATCATGGCTTCCAGCGAAACGGTGGCCTGGCATTTTTTCAGCACATTTTTTGGCAATCCGAAATCTTCAGCACCCAGCAAATAAACAGCTTGTGGCGGATGGTCGAAATTGGATAACAAGGTGCCGTTTTCTTCGATGGCGATGAGTAACGATCCCAAAGGCCTGTTTTCCAGGAAAGCATCAAAATCAGGATAATTCCTGAGCGGAATATGACGCGGAACTTTAAACGGGTCGCTGGCCTGGTTTTTATAACGCTTTCCGATGGTAAAAACGCCTGATGCTCCCAGTTGGTAGGCAGTGCGCCACAGGGTGCCTACATTGGCAGCCGTCTTGGGATAATAGATGCCGATTTCAAAATATGCCATTCGCCTTGTTGTGTTTGATCAGCAAATTTAGAAACTTACAAAATTTTTAATGCTTTTAATTCAATTAGATGTGATAATAAAAGCAGGAACGAAAATTTAATATTACT
>CAYNDN010000059.1:0-12896 GCA_964395075.1 uncultured Lentimicrobiaceae bacterium
TGCCTCCACTTCATCGTGAAGCTCTTTGATCTCTTCTCCAACTTTTTCCCAAACATCGCCGGTATTGGACCAGTCGAAGCCCACGCCACTGGCTTTTTCCTGCATCCGGTAGGCTTTTACCATGGCGGGCAACGAATTGGGTACACCACTCAGCACCGACTTGCGGTCTTTTTCCTTCATCTTTATTTTTTCCCAATTGTTTTTCACATCGTCGGCATTCTGTACTTTCACATCACCGTAGATATGCGGGTGGCGCTCAATGAGTTTTTCACATATACCATTCAGCACATCCGCAATATCAAAGTCGCCGGTTTCTGATCCGATTTTTGAGTAAAACACCAGGTGAAGCATCAGGTCGCCAAGTTCCTTTTTAATGCCGTCTAAATCTTTTTCGAGGATGGCGTCAGAAAGTTCGTAAGTTTCTTCTATGGTAAGGTATCGCAGGCTTTCCAGTGTTTGTTTTTTATCCCACGGACATCCTGCACGCAAATCATCCATTATTTTCAGTAACCGTTCAAAAGCGGCTAATTTTTCTTTCATCACAAGAGGTTTGTTTAGTAAGCTGATTTGATCGTTTTGCGGCGGCAAAGATAGGAATGATCGTAAACTTTTGTATTGTTCCGCAATTTAATTGGGTTAACTGGCAGCAGGCAGCGTAAAACTAAAAGTACTTCCCTTGCCGGGTTGGCTTTCAACAGCAAGTTTTCCACCGTTTAATTCAACAAATTCCTTACACAAAATCAGCCCCAAACCTGTTCCTCTTTCTTTTTCGGTACCAAGGGTGCGATGTTTCCGCTGAAGATCAAAGAGATTTTCCAGATCCTGATTGCTGATACCCACACCATTATCTTCAACTTTTACCCTGATCATTTCAGCAGCGTCTTCAACAACAAATTTAATACGGCCTCCTTTGGGGGTGAATTTAAGGGCATTACTGTGCAGGTTTCGAAGCACTGTTTTTACGGTATCCTGGTCTGCAAAAGCATTGCGATCAGATGTGACTTCTATCCGGATTGTGATGTTTTTTTCATCTTCGAGTGTTTTGTTGGTGGCAATACTCTCATTGATCAACCGGCTTAAATCCAGATTTTGTTTGCTGACCTGAAGGGTGCCTGTTTGAGAAGACGCCCACTCGAGCAGGTTTTCGAGAAGCCCGTAAATGCCTGATGCAGATTCTTCAATAATTTTTGCAAAATCTCTTTTTTCAGTATCGGTAAGTTGTTCAAAGTCAGAATTCAGCAATCCCGCAAATCCCAATAAACCGTTAAACGGACTTTTCAGATCGTGAGCAATAACTGAAAAAAAGCGATCTTTTGATGCATTGGCATCCTCAAGCTCGCGGGTTCTTTCTTTTACCCTTACCTCAAGCTGATGGTTATATTCTTTGAGTTGGGCATTGAGCCGTTTGTTGTTCCGGTATTGCAGATAAACAAACAAAAACACACTGGCAAAAAACAGCAAAATAATGCCCGTAATAAAGAGGTTACGCTCTTTCGCACTGTTGGCAATTTTTAGTTCCTGAATTTCATTTTCCCTGCGATAAAGCTCAAGTTCTCTTTTACTTTTTTCTGTATTGTACTTAACTTTCAGGTCAGCTACCTGCTTGTTGAGGTCTGCATTAAACACTGAATCTTTTGCTGCCGAATACTTTTTATAATAATCAAGTGCTTTTGCCGGTTCTTCAATTTTTTCGTAGAGTTCCGATAAGCCTTCATAGTTTCTTTGCTGAATTCCTAAAAGGTTTTCTTGAATGGCAATAGTGTTGCTTTCCAGAAAATTTTTCTTTGATTTTTGGTATTTATTCTGTTGCAAATACAAATCGCCGAGGTAATTCAATGAAGAAGACAATCCATACAAATCCCCGATTCTTCGCCTTATTTCCACAGACTCCAACAACAGTTTTTCAGCTTGTTGTGCATCACCACTGTCCTGGTAAAGTTTCGCAAGGTTACTTTGCGTATTGGCAAAACCACGTTCATCACCAATTTCACGTTTAATCTCCAGCGATTTCAGGTAATAATGCATAGCACTGTCCACAACATGCTGCTCCTCAAAAACCTGCCCGAGATTATTGTATGATGCAGCAATTCCTAAAAGATCATCAACCGCAGTGTAATATTCAAGTGCCTGGTTCAAAAATTTTTTAGCATCATCAAAAGCCTTGATATCCGTGTAAAGTACACCGATGTTATTCAGTGTTTTTGCTATCGACAAGGTATCGGTTAAATCAAGTTTATAAATCAACGACCGCTTATGAAAATCCAATGCCTTTTGAAAATCACCTGTAATTTGAGAGATTACACCGAGGTTATTCAGTGTTTTTACGATGTTTACGGTGTCGTATAATTGCTCCAGCAATTCCAGCGATTGCTCAAAATAATCCAGCGACTTGCCATAATCGCCCAACATGTAATAGGATACACCTATATCATTTAAAGTTCCGGAAAGGTTTTTAATATCACCCAGTTTTTGTTGCAATTCAGCATTCTCAAGATCGTATTCAAGCGATTTTTCAACAGAAATATAAGCATACAATCCGGAGAGTTCCATTAAAATTACTGAGCGTTCACTTCCTACTGCAGCAGGAAGCAGTGCCTCCAAACTGTCAATTCTTGGGTTTTGTTGTGAAAATGCCAAAAAATTGAACAAGAGAAAAAAAATGAATAAGTGTTGTTTTAACATAGCAAAAGGGTATAAATCTGCTACAAAAATAGCATTCCAAAATGATTTATTGCTAACAACTGGTAATTGAATTGTTAAACTCTCCAACAGATTTATTTAACAAGATCGCATTTAATGTTCAGAAAAAAAATCAGGATTTGCAATAAAACCAAAAATTATTACTTTGCGTTTTTTCTACAAATATTGTAAATCATGATAAAATCAAAAATCGACATAGATAAAATCAGGAACGACTTTCCGGTTTTGAATCAACAGATTTATAAAAAGCCGCTTGTGTATCTTGACAATGCTGCTACCACCCAGAAACCCGCTCAGGTACTCAACCGCATGCGCAGTTACTACGAAAATGAAAACAGCAATATCCACCGTGGTGTACATTTTTTAAGCCAGGAAGCCACCTCGGCTTTTGAACAGGCCCGCGAATCGGTGAAAATGTTCATCAATGCCAAAAGCAAATCAGAGGTGATATTTACCAAAGGCACTACCGACTCCATAAACCTTGTGGCCAATTCGTTCGGTAAAAAAAATCTGAAGCAAGGTGGCGAAGTACTGATTTCTTACATGGAACATCACTCCAACATTGTACCCTGGCAAATGATATGTGAGCAAACCGGGGCCACCTTAAAAGTATGCAATATCACACCGGGAGGTGAGATTGACCTTGATGATTTCGGGAAAAAGTTGAATGAAAAAACGCGGATCGTAGCCATAAACCAGGTTTCGAATGCCCTGGGAACCATTAATCCAGTCAAAGACCTGATTAAAAAATCCCATGAAGCAGGTGCCTATGTTTTGATTGATGGAGCCCAGGCTGTAGCACATTTACCGGTTGACATACAGGATATGGATTGTGATTTTTACTGTTTTTCAGGCCATAAAATGTACGCACCCATGGGAATTGGCATACTTTACGGAAAAGAAAAAATTCTCGAGGAAATGATTCCTTATCAGGGAGGTGGTGAAATGATCGAATCAGTATCTTTCGAAAAGACTACCTATAACGATTTGCCCTTTAAATTTGAAGCCGGAACCCCAAATGTGGGTGGTGCATTGGGGCTCGAAGCAGCCATAAAATATATGCAACATGCCGGGATTGATAAGCTGATGAATTACGAAGACGAACTGCTGGATTATACCAAAAAAAAACTGGCAGAAATTGAAGGGTTGAAGATTTATGGACAAGCCACCCACAAAACTGCTGTTATCTCGTTCGGTCTCCAAAACATCCACCCGTATGATGCCGGAACGCTGATCGATAAATTCGGTGTAGCCGTAAGGACTGGTCATTTATGTACACAACCACTCGTTGATTTTTTTAAAACTCCAGGATTCATCAGGGCTTCATTGGCCATGTACAACACAACGGATGAGGTGGATAAACTCATTGAAGCTATTGTAAAAAGCCGGGAAATGCTTGCATAACCGGGTTTGCGCAAGCGTAGCATTATCCGTTTTTTTTAAATGTTTATTTTTGGACACTTTTAAAAATCTTTAGACAGATGAAAACCATTGAAGAAATAGAAAAACAGCTCATTGCAGAATTTGCAAATTTTGAGGATTGGCTCGAAAAATACAATTATATCATTGAAATGGGCAAGGACATGCCTATGATCAATCCAAAATTTAAAGTCAGGCAAAATCTCATCACAGGTTGCCAGTCGAGCGTTTGGCTGCATGCTGAATATAAAGATGGCAAAATTTATTTTTCGGCTGATAGCGATGCCGTGATAACCAAAGGCATTGTAAATATGTTGATCAGGGTGCTTTCGGGCCAATCCACGGATGCAATAATGAAAGCAAAACTTGATTTTATTGATGAGGTAGGATTAAAAGAACATCTCTCCCCTACAAGATCTAACGGGCTTGTTTCGATGATCAAGCAAATGAAAATGTATGCCCTGGCATTTCAGACGAAATATGAGAATAGCTAATTAGTGTTCGTCTCTAAAGTTTCCCGAAGCTTCGCATAGCCGTCAGGCTAAGGAAAAAGACCAAAAAACAAAACCCGGTACTGCCTGTCCCGCCACTGCGGGAGGTTCGGGTATTGTAGCAGATAGCAGGAATAGTGGGTTTGCAACCCAGTATGGGTTGTGCTTTAGTTTGAATATTATTGCGCTCAACCCGTACCGGGTTGTTTCTCCATTTCGCATTAATTTTCCTACATAGTTCAACCAGTACCTGGTTGATTTTGTCCCAAAATGATAATTTTCATTAATATTTCTTAAAGATTTTTGGCTTTTCCCCCAAATTTGAAAAATGTATTTTTTTTTGACTATCCGGGTTTTACAATAATGATTGGACTCACACTTTTGGAAGTAGATTCCTGCCCGGCAGCTATGCGCTGCTGAGGCTATGTGAAAGCGGGGCAGGGCCGGTCTCCCATGATCAAACAAATGAGCTTAAAACAACGGATAACCTTAATCTCTATAAACCCACCATTCTGATTTCCTGCCACCCCAAAAAAACCATCCGAAGCCTGGAAATTGAACAATCTTTAATTTTGGTAGTTTTGCATCGCAAAAACAAAACGCATGATAAGGATTGACGAAAGTTTTATTGATCAGACCTCAGCGAAAGCCAAGGAATCATCACGGTTGCGGGTGAATTATAATTTCCACAACCTGGAGGACCCGATCAACAGGCTGCTCAATGCAATGGAACCCGGCACCTACATTCAGCCACACAAACATGAAGACCCTGATAGATTTGAGGTTTTTCTGTGTATGAGAGGAAGATTTCTGGTCGTGATTTTTAACGATGAAGGAATCATAACCAACCACACGATTCTTGATGCCCGTGAAGGAAAGTTCGGGGTGGAAATCCCTGCTAAAACTTATCATACGCTGTTATCGCTGGAATCAGGATCAGTAGCTTACGAAATAAAAGAAGGGCCATACTTGCCCGCAAATGCTAAAAACTTTGCACCATGGGCTCCTGCCGAAGGCGAGCCCGGAGCTGATAGTTATCTGAAAAAATTATTATTTCGGACAGGAATTAACCAATAGATAAATACATGAAAATTTCAAGATTTCTTCGTCGAAGACCCTTGCTGTTTGAGATCGTAAATCCACTGAATAAATTCATCAAGCTGGAGGCATTCAGTGGCATACTTCTTATGATCGTTACAATTGCAGCGATATACCTTGCCAACTCTGCATTTTCAGATGCATATTTTGGTTTCTTTCAGCAAAAGCTCACGTTTGCATTTGAAGGATTTGAACTTGATAAACCTTTAATTCTCTGGATCAATGACGGCCTGATGGCCATTTTCTTCTTTCTGGTAGGACTTGAAATAAAACGCGAAACACAAATTGGTGAACTATCCAGTTTTAACAAAGCGGCACTACCCGCCTTTGCTGCCATCGGCGGCATGTTGATGCCGGCACTTTTTTATGAATTTTTTAATTATGA
Source organism: uncultured Lentimicrobiaceae bacterium (assembly GCA_964395075.1). GTDB lineage: Bacteria > Bacteroidota > Bacteroidia > Bacteroidales > 4484-276 > SABY01. The sequence continues at coordinate 6,094 of CAYNDN010000059.1, forward strand.
TGGAGAAGGATGGCCCGGTTGGGGGATTCCCATGGCCACTGATATCGCCTTTGCTCTGGGCGTAATGACGTTACTTGGCAGTCGTGTACCCATATCATTAAAATTATTTCTCACGGCACTCGCCATCGTAGATGATATAGGCGCTGTTATTGTGATAGCACTATTTTACAGTTCAAAAATTCATCTTGGGGCACTGTTGATTGCGGGTTTACTTTTTGCTATTTTGATGACCATGAATGCAATAAAGGTTTACCGGGTATCAATTTACCTTTTTATCGGATTTTTTCTTTGGATAGCAGTGCTTAAATCGGGGGTTCATGCCACCGTAGCAGGTATATTGCTGGCTATAGCCATTCCCGGTAAGGCCAAACGATCGGTTGATGAATGTGTTTCTTCCAACGAATCCGTCCTCGACCGGCTAAAACAAAAAGATGACCCGGATGAAGAGCTTGACCCCAAGAAACATAAAAAGCTAATTGCTGCCATTTATACCATCGGCGACAACTGTACACATGCTGTTTCGCCCCTCATGCGTATCGAACATTCGCTGCACTCGTGGGTGGCCTATTTCATCATCCCGATATTTGCCTTTGCCAATGCCGGAGTGATTTTTAAAGGATCACTAATTGCTGATATTGGCAATCCCATTGCAGTTGGTGTTTTTGCAGGGCTGGTTTTCGGAAAACCCGTCGGTATTGCACTTTTCACCTGGCTGGCAACCAGGTTAAAGGTTGCGTCATTACCCAAAGACATCAATTGGAGGCATGTTATTGGTGCAGGATTCCTCGGCGGTATCGGGTTTACCATGTCGATTTTTATCGACAATCTGGCTTTTAAAACCGATCCGTATAATATTGAAATTGCAAAAATCGGTATTTTATTTTCCTCGCTTATTGCAGGAATAATTGGTTACCTCGTGCTGTTCTATTCCGGCAAACCAACCAAAACACAACCTGAATAATAAACCTTATAAACCATCACTTTATATGGCATCTCAAAAACCATCCATACCAAAAGGAACACGCGACTTTATTCCCGAAGAAATGGTGCGTAGAAACTATATCTTCAACACCATCGTATCGGTTTTTAAACTCTACGGATTTCAGCCCATCGAAACACCAGCTATGGAAAACCTTAGCACTTTGCTTGGTAAATACGGTGAAGAGGGCGACAAACTGTTATTCAGGATTTTAAACAGCGGTGATTTTCTGAAAAAGGTTTCTGATGATGAATTGCGCCAACACGATCCAACCGCTCTTTCAGCTAAAGTTTCGGAAAAAGGCCTGCGGTACGACCTTACGGTGCCTTTTGCCCGCTTTGTGGTGCAGCATCGTAACGAAATCACTTTCCCGTTTAAACGCTATCAGGTGCAACCGGTTTGGCGTGCCGACAGACCCCAAAAAGGAAGATACCGTGAGTTTTTTCAGTGCGATGTGGATGTGATCGGAAGTGATGCGCTACTCAACGAAGTTGAACTGATACAGATGATCAACGATGTTTTCAGCAGGCTACAGATCCATGTTAAGGTTAAACTCAACAACCGGAAAATCCTGGGCGGCATTGCCCAAGTAATTGGTGAAGCAGATAAGATGACAGAAATTACCGTGGCCATCGATAAACTGGATAAAATCGGCCTTGAAAAAGTAAACCAGGAATTGGCTGAAAAGGGAATTTCGGCTCATGCCATCGAAAAGTTGCAACCCATCCTGAAAATGGAAGGATCGGATCAGCACAAATTTGATGTGCTTGAAAAGGAGCTGCATTCCAGCGAAACAGGACTGAAAGGCATTGGGGAGATGAAGGATATCTTTTCAACGCTCCAGTACCTTGGGCTTGAAAACCTCGTGGAATTGGACCTCACCCTGGCCCGCGGATTAAATTATTATACAGGAGCGATTATCGAGGTGAAAGCTATGGATGTGAAAATAGGCAGTATTTGTGGCGGAGGCCGCTATGACGACCTTACCGGAATTTTTGGGATGCCGGGCACTTCGGGAGTTGGGATTTCATTTGGTGCCGACCGGATATATGATGTACTCAACGAACTAAATCTTTATCCTGAAACAACATCCGATTCAACCCGGATATTTTTTGTAAACTTTGGAATTGAGGAACAAAACTACTGTTTGAAAACAATTTCCAAAATCAGGGAAGCAGGCTTTAATGCTGAACTATATCCTGAAGCGGCGAAAATGAAGAAACAAATGACTTATGCAAATAAAAAACAAATACCATGGGTTGTGCTGGTTGGCAAAAATGAAATGGAAAAAAATGAAATTACCGTTAAAAACATGAACTCCGGCGAACAGGAAGCCCATACCGTAGATACATTCATAAAATTGTTAAGATCGCAGTAGATGAGGAAATTTGAATTCAGTGAATTTGATGAAATTGGTGAAGATACACTTCAGACCATTGGCAAAGCCGATCGTTTTAACAACTGGATGTATAAAACCATTCTCCCCTGGTGCAAAGGCGAGGTTTTGGAAATTGGTAGCGGTGCAGGCAATATTTCAAAATACTTTCTGGACGACAATTTTAAAATTACCTTAACCGATATCCGAAATAACTACTGCAAATCGCTGGAAAATAAGTTTTCCGATTCACCCTCACTTGCTGGTGTTATGAAAATGAATCTGGTTAATCCGGATTTCGACAGCCAACATACCAACCTGTTTGAAACGTTCGATACGGTGTTTGCGTTAAATGTCGTTGAACACATCGAAAACCATAACCTGGCAATAAACAACTGTAAAAAACTGCTAAAACCCGGTGGCCATCTTATCATACTGGTACCGGCCTACGATATACTGTACAACAAATTTGATCATGGTCTCGGCCACTATCGCCGGTACACAAAAACTTCCGCATCAAAACTTCTCATGCAAAACAACCTCAGCCTGATCCATAAACAATATTTCAATTTTGCCGGAATTCTTGGGTGGTTTGTGTCGGGTAATATCCTTAGAAACAAAACCATACCTGTTCAGCAGGTAAATATTTTCAACAGTCTGGTTCCCGTATTCAGATTTGTTGACCGGCTACTTCTGAATCAGGCAGGCTTATCAACCATTGTTATTGGTCGGAAATAACATTTATGCATACATCGTAAAAGAAATATGTAAGAATTTAAAAGTAGATAGGATTTTTGTCTTTACCTTTGAGCCATTAAAGCAAATCTTATCATTATGGCACAAAGCAAAAAAACAAACAAAAGCACTACTGGCAAAAAGGGAACCGATAAATCTACGACTAGTTCAACAACCCGAAAAACTAAAAAGCCGGTTGAGGCGGCCAAGGTTGTGCCTGAAAAGGAAGATGCAATTGGTGCTGTGTCCGGCACAAAAAAACCTGATGCACAAGTAAAGAATGCGCCTGCAAAAGTTTCTACCCCGCCGGACCCCAGTTATACCGAAACAGGAAATTCGGGTAAAGCAGAGGAGGATAAAAGCCATGAATCGATGTATGCATCACCATACCCAAAGTTGCCTGAGCGGGAAATTGTTACCCAGGAAGGAACACAGGATACAAAAACTGTTAAAAGAGACAACACAGCCCGCTCTTATGTTGAGGCAAGCCAATCGGCACAGAAAGAAGTAAAAACAAAACCGGATAAAAACAATACTGTGGAACAATCCAAAACAAAAGGCCCGATACAAACAGAAGAAACGGTTCAGGAACAGGAGCCATTACTTGAACTTACCACAGAACACGTTAACAATTCACTGCTTTTGGAGTGTGCGTGGGAAGTTTGCAACCAGGTAGGTGGGATTTATACGGTAATTCAAACAAAAGTACCAGCAGCCAAAATAAAATGGGGAGACAACTATATATTGCTTGGGCCATATTTTGCAAATCAGGCTGCAGCCATGTTTGAGTATGATCCTGACCTGTATAACGAAGAAAAAATAAAAGAAGACCGGGATCCGGTCAAAGATGTAGTTCGCATTATGCACAGCATGGGATATGATATTCATTATGGAACATGGTTGATTGATGGTCGCCCGACTGCCATTTTGTTTAACCCGCAATCATTGCTGCCAAAAATCCATGAACACAAATATATTTTCTGGGAACATCACAACATAAGCCTCCCCGGCAGCGATAACCTTGTTGACCAGGTGGTTTCGTTTGGTTTTATGGTTTATGAATTCATCAAGCAGCTATCCTATCGCGAAAACCTTAACAAGCAACTTATTGTACATTTTCATGAGTGGATGGCCGGTATTCCAATTCCTGAACTGAGGCGACATAACATCAATGCTAAAATCGTTTTTACTACCCACGCAACAATGCTGGGCCGCTACCTTGCCATGAATGATCCTCAATTTTATGATCATCTCTCGTTCTACGACTGGCAGGCCGAAGCCAACCATTTTAATATCAGGCATATTGTGGATATTGAACGCGCTGCTTCTCACGGAGCACATATTTTTTCCACAGTGAGTGATTTGACTGCCTATGAATGTAAATACCTCATCGGGCGAAAACCGGAATCAGTATTGCCAAACGGACTAAATATCAAACGCTTTGAAGTGATGCATGAGTTTCAGCAAATTCATAAGCAAAACAAAGCCATGATCAATGAATTTGTGATGGGACATTTCTTCCACAACTATACCTTCGACCTCGATAAAACGCTTTATTTCTTCACCTCAGGGCGATATGAATATTTCAACAAAGGATTTGATGTTACCCTGGAAGCCCTTGCCAAACTCAACTGGATGATGAAAGAAGCGGGCATCGACAAAACCGTTGTCATGTTCTTTATTACACGTGCTCCTTATCACTCCATGAATTCAAGTGTACTGGAATCGAAAGCCAAACTGGAAGAGATCAGGCGCAACTGCGATGATATTCAGGAAGTGTTGTCGGACAAATTATTCAACGAAATGCTTGTGAAAGACGACACCAACGCAATGCCCAATCTAAACAACCTTGTTGACGATTACCTCGCGCTTCGTTTACGCCGCAATTTGGGTAGCTGGCGTAGCGACAGAATGCCAGCCATTGTAACCCACAACCTCGTGGATGAACACAAGGATCCGATTATGAATTTCTTGAAAACTTCGCAACTGCTCAACTACAAAGAGGACAAGGTAAAAATTGTGTATCATCCTGATTTTGTCTCAACATCCAACCCATTGTTCAGGATGGATTATCTGCAATTTGTCAGAGGCTGCCATCTTGGAGTATTCCCAAGTTATTATGAGCCCTGGGGATACACACCTCTGGAATGTTGCGCATCTGGTTTACCATCGGTAACTACCGATCTCTCCGGGTTCGGATCTTATGTGCTCAACAACGTGGAAGAAAATGAAGATAAGGGATTGATCGTTGTGAAACGTAAAAATGAACATCCGAACGTATCAGCTGAAGAACTGGCCCAGAAAATGTTCGAATTCGTGAAGCTGGAACGCATGGAGCGTATTGCCCTGCGTAACCGCATACAGGAAGCATCACCCATGTTCGGCTGGCGTGTGTTGCGAAAATATTATGACGATGCCTATGTGAAAGCGAGCAAGGCTTGAGTTTGAAAAAGTGCCTGAAGTGTGCTAAAGTGCCTAAAGTGAACTAAAAATTCATATAGTGAGCTAAAGTTCATAAAGTGCCTAAAGTTGGGAGTGGAGAGTTACTTGGTTATTGAGTTTACTGGGTTATTCGTTGAAGTGGTTCCTTCTGGATGGACAAATATCAAACATCTGACATCGGACTTCTGATATCATGGAGTTCATATAGTGCCTAAAGTTCATATAGCGCCTAAAGTGAGCTAAAGTTCGTGGAGTGCGCTAAAGTTGGGGTTTCAAAATTTATGAAGTTTTTGGGTTATTCGTTGAAGTGGCTTCTTCTGGATGGACAAATATCAAACTTCTGATATCGGACATCTGATATCACTCTGCGCTTTCCCACCGGGATTTGGATAAATCCTGTTCAGGATTTATTTTCACCTTTTTAGTAATTTTTAAATCTGTAGATTAACATGGAAATTGTATCTATGCATTTGAAACCTGAAATTTGATTCTGTACTTAAGCAATAAGTGAATGAAATATTTATCTACACGAATTAACTATGAAATATCTTAGAATTATAGCAGCTAACATGCTTGTGATCACCCTGATCTTTTCCATTGGCTGTAAACACGACCCTACAGAAATGCCCGATCCCGGAAATGGCAATGGCAATGGCGGCGATCAGTGCGACACACTCAATGTAACTTACATTGGCTCTGTACTGCCAATTTTTGACCAGTATTGTTTGAACTGCCACAACCAAAACTCACCGCAGGGTGGTATCAACCTTGAAGATTATTCGGTTGTTTCCCAACTCGCCGAAAACGGCACACTGCTCGGTGCCATAAGGCATGAAACCGGCTATTCGCCCATGCCACAGGGAGGCGACAAACTTAGCGACTGCGATATTGCCATAATTGAAATCTGGATCAGAGATACAACCTTTGTTGATCCGGAACCGCCGGAATGTGATACCATCAATGTTACTTATCCCGGCACCATCCAGCCGCTGCTGGCTCAGTATTGCCTGGATTGCCACAGCGGCCCAACCCCGGAAGCAGGACTAAATTTTGAAGAATATGAAGATGTGGCTTTTGTTGCTCAAAGTGGCCAACTGTTGGGTACCATCCGCCACGAAGCTGGTTACGCTGCCATGCCACCCACCGGCATCAAGTTGTCAGATTGCGACATATCCAAATTCGAAATCTGGGTCAGGGATACCACATTTATCGAACCCGGCCCGGGAGGCAATCCCTGCGACCCGGATACGATTTATTTCCAAAATACTATCC
>CAYNDN010000059.1:12906-14683 GCA_964395075.1 uncultured Lentimicrobiaceae bacterium
GACTGAAATTCATCAATAAGCTTCATTGAAGTAGCTTCAGTATTCATGCGGTATTGTCGGGTGCCACGATCCGGGCACAGCCAGCGACGGAGTGGTGCTAACCGATTACCAAAGCATCATGGAATCGGACATCATAGAGCCGGGCGACCCTGCCGACAGCGACTTGTATGAAGTATTAGTGGATGATGATCCGGATGACCGGATGCCACCACCTCCGCGCTCACCGCTTACATCAGAACAGATCACCTCGGTTTTTAAATGGATTGAGCAGGGCGCGCTCAACAACCACTGCGAAGAACAGGAATGCGATACGGTGAACGTTACCTTTTCTGAAAACGTTTGGCCAACCATCCAGGGCAGTTGCTTCGGATGCCATAGCGGGCCAACGCCACAGGGCGCCATAAGCCTTGATAATTATGATAATGTAGTTGCCGTGGTAAATTCGGGCAGGCTGATGGGTGCCATACGGCATGAATCAGGATTTTCGCCCATGCCAAAAAATAGCGCACAACTTTCGAATTGTAAAATTACTCAAATACAAAAATGGATCAACGATGGTACACCAAATAATTAAATTCAGAAACCTTTTCGTGGTAGCAATAATGCTACTTTTTGGAACATGGAGCATCACTTCATGCTATTATGATATAGAAGAAGAACTATATCCAAACCCGGTAACATGCGATACTACAAACATTACTTATACGGCCACAGTAGTGCCAATACTGGAAAACAACACCTGCTACTCCTGCCACAATGCTGTAAATCAGCAGGGCGGTATCGTTTTGGATACTTATGATGACCTGATGACCGTGATAAATAATAACCGTTTCAGAGGTTCCATAAACCACTTAGACGGGTTTTCGCCAATGCCAAAGGGCGGTGGAAAAATAAACGAATGCGACCTGACCAAAATCAATATGTGGCTGGATAACGGCGCGCCGAATAATTAAATAAAAAAAAGGAGATTTGATATGAACACGCATATATACAAAAGATTATATAAAAACTTTACTTTGCTGAGCCTGATGCTTATATTCGGGTTTCAATCAGCCAAAGCCCAGGATGATCTGATGTCGTTACTCGAATCAGGTGAGGAAACCACCGATTATACTTACGCCACATTTAAAGCCACACGGCTGGTTTTGGGGCAATCAGTTGAGAACCCGGCAAAAGGTACACTGGTATTTCTAATCCAGCATCACTTTGGCTATCTCAACTCAGGTGGTTATGAACTTTGGGGATTGGACCAGGCTACTATCCGTCTGGGTTTGAATTATGGCATCACTGATTGGCTGGCAGTGGGAGTAGGAAGAAGCAGTTATAAAAAAACCTATGATGGTTATGTGAAAGCCAAAATCCTGCGCCAAAGCACAGGGGCTGTAAACATGCCTGTAACACTCTCCTATTTTGGGAGTTTGTCGCTCAATTCCCTTAAGTGGAGTGAGCCCGAACGGGAGAATTATTTCTCTTCCAGGCTTGCTTATACTCACCAACTGCTTTTAGCAAGGAAATTCAGTCCGGGGATTTCATTTCAAATCACTCCCACTTTGGTTCATAAAAACCTGGTAGCTTCCACAGAGGATAAGAACGACATTTTTGCAACCGGATTTGGAGGCCGGGTAAAACTGACAAATCGTGTTTCGTTAAATGCCGAATATTTCTATGTTTTCCCCGATCAGATAGTTACCAGCGATTATGACAATTCTTTTTCCATTGGCTTCGACATTGAAACCGGAGGCCATGTATTCCAACTCTTTTTCACCAACTCCAACCC
>CAYNDN010000060.1:0-5961 GCA_964395075.1 uncultured Lentimicrobiaceae bacterium
TCTGGTCATCAATTCCTTTAACAGTCATTAATAAAAAATCAAGGCATTTTGAATAATCCAAATCCTCATATTCAAGTCCTATCTTTCTGATATTTAAATAATAATCCTTTAGCCTTTTGTAATAATTTTTTTCCAATTGAACTGAATAGCCCTTTTGCCCAATTTTCTCAATCAGGAACCATTTTTCAATCAATCTTGCAGCTCGTCCGTTTCCATCTTGAAATGGATGGATTTTTACAAAAACAAGATGTATTAATGATGCATAATAGAATATCTCAAAAGGATTTAAACCGGTATGAAGTAATAATTCAATGTCATGAAATAAACTATCAAGCTCCGATTTAACTATCTCCGGACTTGCCGCAACATATTCAATTTTATCATCGCTATTGATTACAAACATTGGATTATTACGAATCAATCCTTGTTGACTTTTGGGTAATAAATTTTTACTCAAAATGGAATGTGTCTTTTGAACATTCTCAAGTGTCAATCTATTATTGTCAATAAAATCATATGCAGAATTTAAATCATCTGCTTTACGGGTATAATCAGGTTTAAATTTAACTTTTAAGAATTTGTGTTTAAAATAGCTGTCAAAGTCAATATCCTCTCCCTCAATCTTTGAAGAATAAACAGATGAAACGGATTTATAAAACTGAAAATAATCAACCGGCATCTCAATCCTTTTTATTTTATCAATTTTATCCAATGGTGATTCTTTTACAGCTTTTGTGTAATCATCAAGTAACTTATCAGTCAGAATTTTAAAATCCATAAGAAATCAATTTACACAAAGGTAATCTTTTTAATTTCTGTTGTAAAAATGACTCGAAATATGGAGACGAGAGGGCCTTTGGCATTACCCACAACGGTTGGCGGCTTTGCGAAGGCGGGGATTTCTAGCACTGAACTTCATTAGAAGCATAAAAATTTGTTTTAGCACCTCACTTTCTTGAAGCACAAAACCCCCGCTTTTGCAAAACCGCTGTTAGCAGTTCGGACTTTATATAAATTCTCTGCATTCATTTGCTATTGCTTCAATTAGTTCTTTTGTAATTAGAGTACTAAATTGTCTTGTATGAATTAAAATTCGCTTTGGTTTTTCTAAATTGTCGTGATGAAGATTATACCAATTCCCTTTTGATAAAACATTAGTATTACCTGTCCATTTTACACCAAAAGTCTTTTGAATGTCAAAATCAAAATCTTTATGATAATGACCGCTTGCTAAAATAATAACTTCAAAATTTCTAAAATAATTTAAAGTGAAAAGTTTCTCTCGTTCTTTTACACTTTTAATTCTCAATAAGTCACCTTTTGAAATATCATTACTTTTTTTAGCATTTAGTTGATTCATTTCAGATTGAAAACAGAATTCGTGAAAATCAATTAAATCCCTTTTGTCTTTTGGTGCTTTATTGTAAATTCGGTCTGTCAAATATTGGTAATAATACCAAGTAGATGATGTCCCACTTTCTCCAGCAATTTTGCCGTTTTTCCTTTCGCTTCTTATTGTGTATTTCTGTCCTTTCCAAGGAAATAGAGCATTGTCTTCCAAGAATCCAATGTCATTAGTGCTTTTGTTTTTTGAGATAATGTCATCCCAACTTGCTAAATTAATTTTACTCATTTCATCAAAACCTATTTTATCATTTGATGTTTCTTTTCCAATTAGTAAAATTTTGCCTTTGGGATTACCTAAACCTAAATATAAATTATTAGCATTACAATAATCATATGCTTCTAAAAAGTCATTGTTGTAATTTGAATTTTCTTTCATTATCGTTATTGTTTTAGTCTGACTGCTAACGTTGTACCCTTACCAAAGGTAAGGAATACTTCCCCATATGCCTGTGTAACCTTACCTTTGTTCAGGTTTATTTATTACTGCTGTTAAATTCATCACCCTTTCTTCTCAAACTTCAAGGTTCTGAGCATGTTTTTGAGTTCGGTACCGGTGCGGTGGGCTTTTGCAGGTTTTTGCGTGCAATGGGCTTGTATTTTACGCTCATGCTTCAAGGGTTTTAATTGTTTTACAATAATTGAACAGATGTTTTTAATCCAAACGCCTCACATCTTTGTGGAACACAATGTACGAATGATAATTTTTAATGCTATAATAATCAGATTGTCTTATCAGGTATAAAATTCAGAAAATACCTTTTTAGACAGAACCCATTATTCTTGCTTTTTGTCTGGCCTTTGCTGTTTTTTGGGAGAAATGTTATTCCATTTTGCCTTGTCAGGTTTTGCCTGCACACCCTTGTAAGCTTTCAAAACTTCTTCCGGTTTTCCGTCCATCACTATTTTGCCTTTTTGCAACATGACTGCCCGCGTGTAAGTGTTTTGAACCTCTTTTTCGGAGTGGGTAACCATTAAAATAGTTTTTCCGGAGGTGATTAGTTCGCGCATCTTTTCCTGACTTTTGGATTTGAAAAAGGCCACCGGTTTACTGATTGGAAATCGCCGACTTGATTTTTGCAAGCGTTATGAAGTCAGTTTTTTCGAAACTCTCCTTTGATAGTCTCTGGACGCTTCCTGTGTTCACGCACTAATTCATTCGCCTCAAAATGGTTGCACAATACGATGCTCCCGCTGTTGTGTGGCCGGAAATTTAAGCATATCAAAACAGAAGTGTAAAACCTGTTTTACTTTTTTTCAGTTTATCTAGTTCAGCTTCAAAAAATTTAATCTGCTGACGGCAAATAAAATTTCTAAATACATTCAAATCCTCTGATTCTTCTGTTTTATTTAACGCATCAATATATTCTGCTCTGTCTTCGGAAAATATTTTGATCAATGGTTCATCATGAAACAACTGGATATAGTTCATCAATAATCTGGATGTTCTTCCATTTCCGTCGCCAAAGGGATGAATATTTACAAAATTATAATGGACATCCGCTGATAACTTAACGGCATCATTTCCGGTTACATGGTCAATTCTTTCGTTTATGTTTCGAATCAATTTCTCCAATAATTCCGGGACTTTGTTAAAATCAGGGAAATATTTTTTATCAACATAAACTTGCGCCAATCTTAAATCTCCTTTTGAAGTGTCGAAACTTCCGGATATTGTATTGGTCAATCCGCCGGTTGATTTCATGACTGATGCGTTCACTTCCTTGATAAAATCTATTGATAGTTTTCGTTTGTTAAGCGCATTTTGTTTGATTTTTAAAAATGCGTTGTAATGGTCTTTTACCATTAAATGGTCAGTTAACGGCTTGCCTTTGGCTGTGATGTTATTTTCCAACAATACCTTTGTATCTGTTTCAGTAAGTGAGCAACCTTCAATTTTGGAAGAGTTGTAAACGATAGAAATCATGCAAAACTTCTCATAATCAAAAGCGTTCCGAATTCCCTGATTTAAGTATTCTTGTCTTAATATTTGAAGTCTATTCCACATCGCCATATATTTTTGCAAAAGTACTGAAGGTTACGATATTGTGTGAATTCATTATAATGGAGATACCTGCGGCGCATAATTATAGTTGCTTTTTGTTTGGTCTTTTCTGTTTTTCGGGAGGAGTTCTTTTCTGTTTCTCCTTGTCAGGTTTTGCCTGCACACCCTTGTAGGCTGTCAACACTTCTTCCGGTTTTCCGTCCATCACTATTTTGCCTTTTTGCAACATAATTGCCCGCGTGCAAATATTTTGAATCTCTTTTTCGGAGTGGGTAACCATTAAAATGGTTTTTCCGGAGGTGATGAGTTCATGCATCTTTTCCTGGCTTTTGGTTTTGAAAAAGGCATCGCCAACGGCCAGCACTTCGTCTATCACCAGTATGTCGGCATTGATGAAAATACTGATGGAAAACGCCAGGCGCGAACGCATACCGCGTGAGTAGGTGCGCAAAGGCTGGTCAATAAAAGACCCGATTTCGGCAAAGGCGATTGCTTTTTCGATGATTTCGCCGGTCTTTGCTTTGTCGAAGTTTTGGATAATGGTGAAGTATTTCAGGTTTTCCCTTCCGGTGAGGTCGCGGTTGAACCCGGCGCCCAACTCAAACATGGGTATTATCTTGCCTTTGATATTTCTTTCGCCTTCGGTTGGTTGAGTTATACCCGCCACAATTCTGAGCAGCGTTGATTTTCCGGAGCCATTTCTGCCAATGATGCCCACAATTTCGCCCCGGCCCACCTCAAGGTTTATCCCTTCGAGCGCCGTGAATGAAATGGTTTGCTGCCGGAGGAAAGGGAATAAACTGTGAAGCAGCCTTCCCGATTCGGAGTTGTACATGCGGTATTGCTTGCCAATGTTATTGAGCTGAACAATGCTTTCGTTTTCCATCATCAATTTTCGATATCAGCAAAAGTGGGACTTAATTTTTTAAATGTAAACCAACCAATGAACAGAAAAATGCTTGTTGCAATCCAGAAGGCAAGCATCGAGAAGGTGTCGTTCCAAAAGGGCTGTTTGTAAATGAGGCAACTGCGGTAGCCTTCCACAAGGTAGTACAAAGGGTTTAGCTTTATGTATTTGTGGTACTGATCGGGAAACATGGAAATATTCCAGAAAATGGGCGTGAGGAAAAACATCCCGCGCATGAGGATTGGGATAACATGCTGGATATCACGCACGTAAACCACTACCGCCGAGGTTGTCCAGGTAACGCCGAGTAGCAGCAGCCAACCGGCCAGCATAAAATAGGGCAGTTGCAGCCAGTACCACGATACAGTTATACCATTGAGCATTAACACGATCATGGCAACGGCCAGCACTATGAGGTGTGTGAAAAAAGAGGTGAGGATGCTGATGAGCGGAATAAATTCTTTGCGGATATGAATCAGTTCGATCATAAACGAATACGACTTGATGCTGTTGGTGGCGTTGCCAAGGCTTTTGCTGAAGAAGTCGTAACCCATGTGGCCTGTGAGCAGGTAAACGATAAACGGATATTCGGGATGTACGCGGTTGCGCAGGTAAGTGAACACAATCACCATGATGAGCATCATGGCGAGCGGCTCCAGCACCGCCCACACCAGCCCGAAATAGTTTCGTGCATACCTGATCTTGAAATCGCGCAGGGCGAGGTGGACGAGCAGGCGGCGGTTTTTGACGAGTTCGCCTATGAAATTGATAGCATTTTTCAAGCAGCTATAGTTCTTTGATCTCCTTTTCTGTCAGTCCTGTTGATTTGATTATAACCTCCATTGGCACGCCATTTCTCAACAAATTTTTAGCTACTTCAATTTTCCCTTCAGTTCTTCCTTCATCGTGGGCGGTATCTAATGAGTTTTTTAAATCGCGGTAATATTTCAAGCTATCCTCGTACGAACGTACCTGCTCGGGAGTGAACCTTGCGATCTCGGCAGTTTCGAAAAGTTTTTCAAAAACCTGTTCTTTCAATTTTTCCGGAAGCCTGTCCAACCGGTTCAGATTTCTTATCACATACAGCCATTTATCAAATCTGGTTTCCAGCTCTTCGATGGTTTTGTTGAACTTGGGCATGGCGAGGTAAATGAAAGTCAGCTTGTCGTAAAAAATCTTCTTTGTTTCGATGTCGGTGAGTTTTACATCGTAACGGAATTTTTCGGGTTCGTTTTTGTCCGATTCAAACACAAAGTCCAAAATAGCGATGGTGTAAACCGCCTTGAGTTCATAGTCCCAGTCGGCGCGCTTGGCTTGCTCGCGAATGGGGAATGTTGAATAATATACCGTCCTGTCTTTGAAAAAATTCTGTTTGGATTTTTGGAGTTCGACAATGAATTTTTCACCTTTTTCGTTTTCGCAATACAAATCAAATATTGCTCTCCTGTCGATATCAGTGGCACCAAGCTGCTCTGTTTTCAGGTAGGTCAGGTTTTTTATTTCGCCTTGTTCTTCTTTTAAGAGTTCATTCAAAAAATCGAGCAGCAGGTCTTTGTTGGGCTCTTCGCCGAAAAGCTTTTTAAATCCGTAATCGGTAAATGGATTGATGTATTTTTCTGCAAATTCAGTCATTGTTTTTCTTTTT
>CAYNDN010000060.1:6061-14657 GCA_964395075.1 uncultured Lentimicrobiaceae bacterium
TAAATGGATTGATGTATTTTTCTGCAAATTCAGTCATTGTTTTTCTTTTTTGCAAATTTACGCAATTGCGCCCAAATCAAAATCTTTTGTAAATGAATTTTACTACCATTGAAAACTACTCACGCTTTTTTGTCAAGAGGAGGTAAAACGATATATGTACACCTGATCAGAAATTGACATTGGTGAAAGTTTACACAGAAATCTAATAAGTATTCGCAAAACTATTTCTTTTTTGTGCGTGCGCCTGTGTATTCATAGTACAACCTGAGCCACAGCGCATAAGGTAAATCCTTCGACCAAAAATGTGCAGGTGCCTTTGAGGTCAGGTCATTGTGATAAATCAACATGGGGTTGTTTCTAATATATTCAAAATTGTTTTTGCTGAGTTGATTTAATATTTTCCTCGCCTGCATATTTCTGCCCTTATATTTATTTCCCAATGAAAAATCCCTGATGAGAACGGACAGTTCTTTATACACACTTTGACTTGCAAGACTTTTGATATCTTTGGGCAGGTTGGCACTTAGCTCACACCCATGATGTGCCATATCAGCCTGGCGGATATAATACAACCATGGTGCTCGGTAGTAATACACCCAGTATTCAGGATTTGACAATACGTTTTCGGCCTGCAAACTTTGGCATAACTCATTTGCCAGCAACGTATCATATTTTGAAAGAAAAAGATACACATGGATGTTGGGAATGATTTCAACCGTTTCTGGATTGGTGCCTGTTTGAGGCATGTGTTTAATTCCGCCTTTTTTGAGCCATTCCAGGTAGAGGCCGTTTTTGGTTTTGTATTTTTACAGGCTGTCAATTACAATCGAAACAAATCCGGTATCCACCTTTTGGTTAAGGCACCAAAATAAGCTTGTAACATCGGTTTCTTCGGGTAAATCGTCATAACGATCGTAATATTTAAGAAATCCATTTTCAGGATTGATGTTTTGGTAAGATAAGTTAAGGGCAATTTTTACAACCGAGTCGATTTGGGTATCCGTCCTGTATGGTTCCAGAAGGTCGGCAATCAGCATACCAATGAAGAAATTTTTACTTCTTTTAAGGTTTTCAGGAACGGTATCGAAATTATAAAAAGTCCACCAGGTTCCTTTTTCATTGTGCTTGTTAATGAGTCTGTTTTTGGCAATGGCTGCTTTTTTATCCAGATTGGCCTGACCGGATACATGCAATGAAGGGATCACCAGCAAAAGAGCGACCACCAGGACATTGAAAAGTTGTTTAAAGTGTTTTCTTTTTAACATTGTTTGATTCGTTTAAAGTTGAACAAATATATTGAAAATAATAAGCAATCCAAAAACCGCATAAATAATCCTGTAGCTGAGCCGCAGTATTTTAGCTAATCGGTGTTTAATCCCTTTTCGAATTGAATTTAAAATGAAAAATGCCACTAATATAAAAGCCATCCAGTTGAAAACAGAAACCACCGGAAAAATACCTGCATAAATCAGGGACTGCAATAAGGCATGCCCGCAAAATAAAAGGGATAAACCAAGCCAGGCAGCCGCTTTTTTCCCGATTAAACCCGATAGCGTCCTGATCTGATTTTTTCTGTCGCCCTCAAAATCCTGGATTTCCTGGAACAAATGCCCGGCCGATAAAAATATCCCAAACATTAAGCCTGTCAGGATTACTTTGGGTTGGATTTTCCCAAATAATACATAACCCAGCATAAATGCCAGTATCCCTCCGGCAATATGTAAAAGCGTTGCTAAAACAGGCACACCTTTCCCATGGAAATAAAAGCCTGAAGTTGAATAAAACAAACTGAACAAAATCAGTAAAACCCCGATTACAAATGATTGAATTGAGAAATACAGCAGCCAGATCACAGAAACCACACCTGTTATCATGGCCAATATTATGATCACATTTTTTGAAAATCCCTGTGAAGAAATTGAAAAAGTGTTTTTGAGTTTATCATTTCTGTCCCTTTTAAAGTCAGCCCAGTCATTGACAAAGAAAACGTGTAATGCAAGCAGATAAATGGGAGCAATATTCAGGAAAATTTTATGGTAACTGATGGGTGTTAACTGTTGATGATATATGGAAAGCAATATGCCCATGGCCGGTATTGCGGTAAAAACGGCCGCATCAATAAGCCTTGATTTCCGCAGCAGTGTGGTCACTTTCATCAGGAAGCCAGCAGTTTGAGCCGGGGCTATTGTCAATTGGTCAACTCCTTTTTCCATAATTCAAATTTACCAATAGTTTCAATTGGTTGAAAATTCTTTTCTTCCAAAATTTCAACAACCTCTGTTTTCCATTTCAAATTTTCAGGAAGGCATACGGCCGTAACGTGGTAATAATCCAGACCTTTTGCAAAATACACCTGTGCATTTTTAGGTCTGGTTTTACCGCTGATGTACTCTTTTAAGGTGAGTTTAAACTCCGCCTCAAGCATAATTTGTAATGCCTGTATTCCGGTGGTTTCCTGCATCTGTCTAATCCTTTGGGCCAGCGGTGTTTCTGAAGGATATTTGAAATCAACCGGTTTATACCAGCCTGCCCAGTCTGTAAACTTTTCAAGCTCCGTATCACCAGCTTTATGGAGGTGTTTTGAATATTGATATAATAAACCGATGCTGAATTTACTACGGTAAACCAGGGTTTTGGGATGTTGATGCATGGTAGATATCCACATCGAAATCAGGTTTGGCGAAATCAGTACATCATTTTCATCAAGTTGTTCATTTATCCGCTTTGCAATATAAAATTCGGGGGTAACTTTTGGAGCCGGCCATTTAATATCAACACGGCTGTCTTTGGCAAACACCCTGCTTTTGGTTGGGGAGGCAAGCAGGAAAATGATAAACATTGCAATAACAAAAGCTGCCTTTGGATACATCAGCCACCCGGGTTTGCTTTTAACAAACACACTGATGCCGATTATCCCGATAAAAAGCTGGATCGGAATCAGCCAGGCCGTGCGCCAGTATGTTTCTTCCGAAACTGCATATTTTGCCATAAACCCGGCTACAAGCGGGTTATAAAATACCAGCAGCAGGAATGCCGGAAATATTAAACAAATCATTTTTGTCAGTCGGTTGGGGGCAAAAAGCCAGGTGAAAAAGATGACAAACATGGAAACATACATCGCCAATCCATTACCAAAAACCCGGTTTACCGATCCGGCAATCAATTGCAAACCATCCATATCGGTAGATGCATAAAATGGAGGCATCTGAAAAAATGCAATAAGGTACACTCCAAACAGTAACACATACGCCGACGATAAAATGCCGAGGGCAGCATTCCTGATCAAAAAAGTTGGCTTTGTGAGCAGTGTTCCTGAAATTATGGAAAGGTTTGCCACTATTGGTGCAAGCCAAATTGCCGTAGCATTCATTCCGATGGCACAAATCTGCGCCAGCACCAGTAATGCCCAGTCCCGGCGATTGTTGTCTTTTGCCGCCTTCAGGCCATAGGTAATGATCAGCGGTATAAAAACACCCAGCAATAAACCTTTGCCCTGGTGCATGCGGATAAACGTAAAATTTCCCATAGCTTTTAAGGATACGGCATAAATGAGCATAAAAGAAACAATGGTTGCCAGCATGGCTTTTTGCGGAATTAAAACACGGAACAGCAACAGGTAGGCCATTACAGAAAGAAAGAGCCCGATGATGGGAAGGAAAAAATGAAACACATAAATCACCGGAACGCCCGTGAGTGATGAAATACCGGCACAAAAACTTTCAACCGACTGTACTTTGTAAACGCTAATCAGCAATGGCGCGCCTTCGAAAAGGCCAAGCGGGTCCATCAACAGCAATGGCTTCTCAGGATGATCCACCATATCCACCGCTGTGCGGATGTAGTGGGCATCATCAAAATTGTGCTTGTTGGCAAACAGGGCGATAAAGACCATCATTACCACCAGTAAAATAAAACCCGTTTCGGTGATTCTGTTCGGTTTTTCCTTAGGTTGTGTGGTTTTCCAATCACCGAAAAATCCCGTTTTGAACATTACAAACAGACCGGCTCCAAACAGCACTGGAAAAATAAAAGACAGGGTGCTGAATGGAAGTTGAAATACAACGGCAATATGCGAAGATACCGTCCATAATCCAAACAGGAGAATGAAGAGTTCAGCTGAAATTTTTGCGGTTTTATGAATTGCAGATTCCATCATAAATTTTACTCCATAAAAGGTAATTTACCATTCAGGTATTTTTCTCCCAGTTTTTGATTTGATTGGGAATATCTTTGAATGATCATTTCTTTTTGTGCTTTTGTCAGGAGTTCAGTGTTGGGCAGGTGTTTTCCCCGCCACTGAAGCCAGGTGTTTACGGCCCTGTCGGCAAGCCCCGGCAGGCGATAAGCGGCATTGATCCGTCTTTTAGTTTCCACCATATTGTCGGGCAGGCGTATGTTCCATTTAAAACTAAAAAACTTTGATATCCAGTCTGAAGTATCCAGATAAATGCCTTCATTTTCCAAAGCAACAAGCAGATCGGTGACAACCCCTCCCGGCATTTTTTGCGGATCGAAAACACGCACGACAATATTTTCAGCACCGAACACCGAAGCCCAATCTTCCAGTTCTTCGAAGTAATCAATGGTCATCCAGCCGCTCTTCATAAGTTCATCCACCGTTCGGGTTTCATGGCCGCGCTTCACGGCCTGGTTGTATGCCGATGCCAAAAAATCGGGCTGGCTCCGCAGGTACACAAGGATTTTTACCTGGTAACCTTTTAGTTGATCCCTGATAAACTGCATTTGTTCCGGATGACCGCGCAGCCGGCTGAATGCTTCGCTGCTGATAAAAGCTGCGGAACAACCGCTTCCCGAAAGTTCCTGTTTCAGCAGATTCCAGTAATAATCTGCCGGGTATCTGCTGTATATTTTGGTTTTTACAAATTTTGGCATTGGTTTGCCGATCGTAAAAAGCAGACTCTCGGCCAGCGCATGATGTGCCGGTGATTTGCGCTTCCCGCGACATTTTTTTGGGTAGAAAAGCCCGTCATTCAAAAGGCTTTTTCGATTATAATAAAAGCTGTTTTGAATGGCGGTGGTGCCGGTTTTGTTGTAACCAATGTGGAGGTAGATGGTTTTCGGCTTTTGGGAGTTGTTACCAGGTGAATTCATCAGCTAAGATTGTTTTCAATTTTTCGTTGTGAGGATAGAAATAATTGTTAAGCATTCTTCGGGTTTCTGTGCTCATTGGCGGATATTCGCCGGTTCGCTGAAATGACAAATCATCCGGTGCAATAAATCTTATCCCGAGAAATGAGTGCAACCTTTCCAGTTCCAACATTGGTTTTGCTTTAAGGTTCTCAGTTTTGATAAAACAGAAGTTGAAAATGGGAAAATAGGGAAACCAGTTTTGAAGCTGTTCAAAATATTTCCCTCTTGAAAGATAGGAATAATGCTGATGCGCCATACTCCGGTATTTCGGATTTGTAAGCATTTTGGCAAGTTCCGGTTCAATACGTTCAGCTTCGGCCTCAATGGCTGCTTCGAAAGTTGACAAGTTTTCCTGTCCCCGGTTTTTAATCATCCAAAAATGCGAGTATGCTCTGTCAACCGGATTTCTGAGCAAAACAATAATTTTTATTTCAGGGTAATGAAGGGCAACACGTTGAGGCACGTGAGGATGAAATAAATAATAAGGCGTGGCTTCTCCGGTGATTTTTGCAGCCTCTGATTTACGGGAAAATTGATTTTCGTACCAATCTGTGCCCATTTGATAATTTTTATCAAAAAAGTGAATCTCTTTTTTATCCGGGACAGCTATTTGAGGGTGCTGGCTTAAATAATATAAAAGCGAAGATGTTCCGCACTTTTGAGCACCGATAATTAAAAAATCAGGTTTCATGCATTTAATAGTTATGCGGGTGGTGGATAAAATCCCTGGTCATATATCCAGGCATATTTCCTTCTAATATTCCGCAGCGCCTCTTTGGATATGTTCGAGATCAAAACCTTGTGTTCGCTTTTGTTCTTATGTGGAAATGGTTTGGTGCATGCCTGAAAAGGTTTGAGTACCCCGGGTACTTCTGTGGCAAGGTTTTCAAATTTTACGATTTTCAAATTTTCGGGTTGACGACCATTGATATTAAAAAACATCGAAAGATCGCCCTGAAAATGTGTAATTCCTGTTTTGGCAAATTCATCAAAATCAAGGGCAGCAGCAGCTAATCTCCCCCGATCAAGTTCAGGGAATTTTTCCAGCCTCCGTATTACCTTTTCCTTTTGCAAGTGGAAATAGTGCGATAATTCCATTTCAATCGGGTTTCGCACCACAATAATAATGAGTTTAAAATCATTGGGACTCAATCGCTGACTTTTAAGCAACTCTTCGGCTTCGGTAAGGTTTGCGTGACGGTTACCAATGATAACAATCCGGTTTAGTTTATTTTTCCTGATTTGTTCAAACGCTGTTTCACTCACAACATCTACAACAGGAGGCATAAGGGTTTGCCTCATGTAAGATGAAACAGACATCCCGCCGGTTTTTCCAAGATGAATAAAAAGTACTTCGCGATTGAAAACCATAGTTAAAAGGAACAATTAATGTGTCATTTATTCTGATTCGATCTTTTGTTTGGCCATCCGGTAAAGCATCAGATCGTAACTATTCTTCTCCAAAACTATATCAGCAAATTCGCCAATTTCGTCCAAAATTTCACTGGCCCGGGTTTCACAATCTGTTTTACCGTTAGCCTGCATTACATTTTGCGGGGTGTATGAAAAATCCAAACCCAGCTTCAACTTCTTTAATTCATTATTGAAAATGGCAAGGCTTTTATCGAACAGATCAACCACACCAACAAAAGGATTTTGCTGCATGTTTTTTAAGGCTGTGCTGAAATGCTTTTCCTGTAAAGGTTCTGTCCCTTTTACCCCGGCCAGGAAACGTGTGTGCATATTTCTGATTACCGGCGAAACTTCATCCTGCATCCGCCAGTTTACGTACGCTTTAAAATCCATTTCTTTTGCCATCACGGCGCCGGGTGTTTCACTTTGCTGCTGCCTCTCAAAGTTGTAAACCGAACGAATCCTTTCGATGGGATGACGCAAAAAAATGACGGGAACAAACTGAATCCGGTCATCCGATGCAGGATTGAACCAAAGGTGATGGCTCGAAAGTGCTTTTATATCGGGATGCTCACCGAGGTATTTTTTTAGGTATGGCTCACCTTCTTTACGCATTGGAACATCATCGCGATGGTCGCAAAAAGCATCGCCAAAATTATTTTTCAGAATCGAATCGAAGGTAGTGCCGGCATTTTTAAAAATGTGGCGGTGGATGATGACGATTCTTCTGGAATTGCTGATGGCTTTTTGCACATCGTAGTGGATTTTGCAATTATTCATTTATTGCTTTTTTTAAAAATATTTGCAAATCATATCTGTCGTTAACCGCTTCATTCAAAATTTGCTTATAATCGTAAACCGGTTTTTCATCGGGCATAGATTCAGCATACATCGAAAAATCTTCGTCAAACAGCTTTTCACGACCAAACCATTCACGGGCAACCTCATTGTTCGATTTTTCAAAATGTTTGTAAAATGCAACAGCCTCATGCCGGAGTGGTTTTTTGCCTGGGCCGGGATATTTAGCGTTCACCGTTTCGATAAGTTCTTTCCTGATTTTTTGAAACTCTTTGATTGGAATATTGGTTGAACCTGCCGGAAATTTGCGGTTGAACAGTTGCGCTACTTCCTGTGCGGTTTCCGAGAGGGATTCGTTTTTGTTTTCAGGAATCCTGTAATTCAAATTTTCCGGAAACCTGCACCGGCGGATAAAATCGGAAAGCAGATCGTTGTTGTAAAACGAGGTTTTTTCGAATACTGCCGGAAGGATATTTTCTTTCCCGAAAATCCGGCTCCATTTGTTGAGTAGTTTCTGATAGTCATAAAAAAAGCTGAGTTTGGCCGGGTCGGGCATAAGTGGCTCTATAACTTTCCCTGCACGACATGCTGTGCTGAAGCGGCTGAGGAATAGAAAATCCTGCCTGCGTAAATAAACCAGAACCCGAATGTTTTTAAACCATTTATCAAGTAACAATTTTAAAGTTTCAATCTCGGCGGTCTTTCTTAACAGCGAGCTAAAATGTTCTGACGAAATAACCACCTGTTTAATACCGAATTTTAGTCCTGATAATTCTTCTTCAAACGAATTAATAAATTCCGTTCTCCACTTTTCCCTACGTTTTGGTTCGATAAGATTATTCATTCGCAGAAAAACATCATCTCTGTTGCCCGACAAGCACCAGCTTGCCAAAGGCTGGTGATTGCGCATGCCAACGGATTTCGGAAAATAAAAGCCGTTTTTGGCAAGGAGTTTCCGGTTAAGGTGCAGAAATTCCTGGATGGTGGTGGTGCCGGTTTTCTCGGTGCCGATGTGCAGCACCAGATCAGGTTTCTCCGCAGCCTTTCTTGTTTTACCCGAGGATATTATATTTCGAATGAATCTCATCATATAATTCAAACCTCGCATTAGCTTTAATGTATTCAATCTCGTTTACCTTGAGTGTTCCTTTGGCTGATTTTTTTTTCGGAGCTACTTTTCTGGCATTGTTCAAAGCTGTCAACACATTTTCATCAATGGGACTGCCCAGGCGGT
>CAYNDN010000061.1:0-8850 GCA_964395075.1 uncultured Lentimicrobiaceae bacterium
AGAAGGTCAATTAGCCATCCTCTTATTACGGAGCCGTTCTTCCATGCCTTTAATGGTGTAATACTGGTTGAGGATATCTCTGCTGGCAAGGAAAATTTTAAGTGATTTGTCTTCAATATCCGGAATTTCCGGCATTGGTTCATCGATTTTGATGGTCTCAAAAAATGCTTCCATAGCATCGAACTTATCCGGGTAGTCAAATTTTATATCTGCAAGGGCACTGGCCAGGCTGTTCAAAAAACGACTCTTACTTGCCTTAATGCTCAGGATTTGTTCGGTATCATAAATCCTGCAAATCATCTGTCCTTTGTTGAAGTTTTCGCCAACTTTGAGGTTTACATCTCCGGGAAGTATCTCGCCCTGCGCCTCTGATATCACATCCACAATTCTGCCGGAAGATAGCCTGCCGGGCACTTCTATGGCTGATTTTACTGTTTCATACTCCACGAGTCTGGTTTGTATTAGCCTGGGGTTTTTCTTTGGGACAGCGATTTCAGGATTTTCTTTTTGACCGGCAAGCCAGCCGCTCGCCAAAAACGCACCACCAACCACGATGATGATAGCTGCCAGGGTAATGATTCCCTTTAATTTCATGTTGTGCTATTATTTGATAATGATTAACTTAAAGACATTTTTGAAAAGGCGAATTTCAAATCCGGCAAATTTATACTATTGTGTTTTGTGAATTTAACTTTAAGTTTTTTTACAACTTACATTATTCTACAATTACAATTGAAAACTAAAATTGGTTGTTGGTGTGTGATTTTGTTATGAGCTAAAAAAACCCGCACCAGAAGATTCCGGCACGGTCATGATGATTTGCTTATAGTAAATAGGAACTTAAAACATTATAATGTAGCAGGTTAGTGACAATAATTTTTGAATTCACATTTGATTAAAAACCATAATAAATTTTGCCTGACAACCTGGATAAGCCAAATCATGATACATGCTTATGATAGAAATACACATCTTGGTTTTGGCTTGTCTAAGTTGGAATATTATTCGTATTTTATGGCGTCAACCGGATTTCCGAGCCCGGCTTTAACAGTGTGAAAACTTATGGTAAGCATGCTGATGACTAAGGCTGCCAATCCGGCCAAAACCACCGAAACCACCGAAATACTGATGTGGTAAACAAAAATAGCTTCAATCCGGTTGCTCAACTGCCACACAGCTAACTGGATGGCTATAACATACGCAATGATAATAAGGAAAACAAATTCACGGTATAGTATTCCCAGGATATTAGCGATTGAGGCACCCAATACTTTCCGAATTCCTATTTCCTTGGTTTTCTGTTCGGCCATAAATAATATTTATTGAAATCTGCCATAAATCGCATAATCGGTTCTATCTTATTGTGCAGGGAGTTAAAGTGCAAACTGTTCCTTGATGTTTTCGGTTACCACCTGGCCATCGAACAGGCGTACGATACGGTGGCTGTATTCGGCATCTCTTTGTGAGTGCGTAACCATTACAATGGTGGTTCCGTTTTTATTGAGCTGCTCCAGGAGGTTCATCACTTCCTCACCATGTGCCGAATCGAGGTTACCGGTTGGCTCATCCGCAAGAATAAGCTTTGGGTTGGCCACCACCGCGCGCGCTACGGCAACTCTTTGCTGCTGGCCACCTGAAAGCTGAAGCGGAAAATGCTTTTTACGATGGATGATCTGCATTTGTTCCAGGGCAGCCTCTACTTTTGCCCTGCGTTCGCTCGATTTATAACCAAGGTAAATAAGGGGGAGCTCCACATTTTCAAAAACATTGAGTTCATCAATCAGGTTAAAATTTTGGAAAACAAATCCAATATTGTGCTTCCTGAGTGATGCCCGTTGCTTTTCGGAATGGTTGGAGACTTCTTTTTCCAGGAAAAAATATTCACCTGTTGTTGGATTGTCGAGCAGGCCCAGGATATTAAGTAGTGTTGATTTACCACAACCCGAAGGGCCCATCACAGCCACAAATTCTCCTTCTTTTACTTCAAATGATACTTTGTTTAATGCGGTGGTTTCTACCTCGTCAGTCCTGAATACTTTTGTTAAATCTACAGTCTTAATCATATTCGTTTTATTTGGTTGATTATTTTGACGTTTTTCAATCGGAATGGTTACAGGTTGTTATCGATTAAAAATTTCCATGAATCTTTGTAAATCTTCAACTTCCTGCTTTTTCAAGTCATCGGAAAGCTTACCCTGCACAGCACCTTCGAGCGATAGCAACATATTAAAACATGCACTCGAATCCTCTGATTTAATTTTCATGAATGCGTGTCTGCTACCCTTTTCTCTCAACATTTCAACGGTAGAAATCCCTGCTTTGATTAACTTGGACTCCAACTTACTATCGATATTTGGTAAATGTAAAAGTTTGCTCATCGGGGTAGAAGATGTTATGGGTTTTCCCATGCAGGTTTTTCATTAATTATGCCAAATTTCTTTGAATGCTGATAACCAGAAACATACATCAGAAATGCGCAAATTACCCATATAAAGTGTACGATTTCCACATAAGGTTTGTACGGTTGTGGACAAAAACCTAATTTGATTTCAGCAGGTACTATTTTAAATAAAATGGGAGAAAACTCGAAATTTGAGTATATTTGCAGTAGGCAGTGTAAATTCCACTACCAAATAAAAGCATGAATGCTGAAGGAAATCGGGCAACCATAAAAATAATGGGATTAAACCCTTTCACTTTATCCTTTAGAAACGATAAAGAGAAAGTCTTCCTGCAAAAATATTTCCACGATTCGCTGTTCCAGTTCAGGGTTGCATTTGTATCAGTTACCTTTCTGTATGGTATTTTTGGTTTTTTAGACAAACACGCTGTCGATCAATATGCCCAAATATTTCATTATATCCGGTTTGCTTTTGTAATTCCCGTTTTAGGAATTGTGTTTCTACTGTCGTTCACCAAAATATTCCAACGCATCTGGCAATACCTCCTTTTTGTTTCCTTTTTGGTTGCCGGAGCCGGAATAGCAGCAATGACTGCCCTTGTACCCGAAAATTACGCTTATTATGCAGGATTGATGCTCATATTTTCGGCCGGATACTTTTTTATTAAGCTCAGATTTTTACTTGCAACAATGGCAGGGTGGATAACCCTCATAATTTTTAATGTTGGAGCTCTGATGCAGGGAACCGATTATACAACACTTTGGACTACAAACGCTTTTTATATAGCTGCCAATGTTATCGGGATGATGGCAGCATACTATATTGAGTTTTATGCCCGGAGGGATTTTTTCCAGCAGGTTCAGCTTCAGCAGGAAAGGCAAAAAGTGCTGGAAGCCAACCGGAATCTTGAGCAAAAAGTTGACCAACGAACCAAGGAGCTTAAACTGAGCAATAATAATCTGCGAATAGCCAAGGAGGAAGCTGAGAAATCAGATAAACTTAAATCTGCATTCCTGGCAAATATGAGCCACGAAATCAGAACACCAATGAATGGGATTTTGGGTTTTGCACAACTGATCAAAGAGGATGATGATCTGGATGACATTAAAGAAAATGCTGAAGTTATTATAGACAATAGCGCGCACCTGCTGGAACTGATTAGCGATATTGTAGATATTTCGAAGATTGAAGCCGGGGTGATGGAGTTGAAAAGTGATGTGTTTTCGCTCAACGAAATGCTAACCGATCTGGCGGCTTTCTTCAATAGAGATATTACTGTGCAATCAAAAGACATCGAAATAAAAACCCATTTTGGCCTGCCCGATGAAGATGCAACCATCAAGCTTGATAAAACCAGGCTTAGGCAAGTGCTGGTAAATCTCACCAAAAATGCCTGTAAATACACCAACTCAGGCTATGTAGAAATTGGCTACAACAAGGTTGAAGATGATCTGGTATTTTATGTTAAAGACACAGGTATTGGACTCAACGAGGAGCAGATCAGGATTATTTTTAACAGGTTTATGCAGGTAGCTACCACCATATCACCAAACGAAGAAGGTGTAGGCCTTGGACTTACCATATCCAAAGCCATTGTTGGTCAGTTTGGAGGGAGGATGTGGGTAGAGTCGGAACCAGGCCAGGGAGCAATTTTTTATTTCAATATACCTGAAAAACCGGGTGAAAATGTAATTTTACAGACAGAATCTCAAATGAATTCAAATATGGATTACGACTGGAAGGATAAAGTAATACTGGTTGCCGAAGATGTTCCAACCAATTTCTTACTCGTAAAAAAATCTTTACGCAAAACGAATGTGCAGTTGCTGTGGGCAAAAGATGGCAGGGAAACTTTAGAAATGGTTAAAGAAAATGAACATATCAACATGGTATTGATGGACATCAGAATGCCCATAATGAATGGATTGGATGCTACAAAAGAAATTAAAAAACTCAGACCAAATCTGATTGTGATAGCCCAAACCGCATACGCTATGGATGGTGACAGAGAAAATAGCCTCGCTGCCGGGTGTGATGATTATATTTCTAAACCGATAAACCTTAAAGAGTTTATCGAATTGATCGCAAAATACATGAACTAATTTTTAATATTTAATCTCATGTCGCAAGGGCCAAAACACAATATTTCCCTCCTGTTTGTCGAAGATAACGATACCATAAGGTTTTTATACAATCGCCTGCTTTCCAACAGGGTGTCCGAATTCTATATTGGTGAAAACGGGCAGGAGGGGCTCGAACTCTATAAAAAACACAAACCCGACCTGATCATTACCGACATCAGCATGCCAATCATGGACGGGCTTGAAATGATAGGCCATATTAAGGCCATCGACCCTGAAGTGAAGGTTATCGTTATGTCGGCCTACAGCATTAAAGAATATTTTCTTGAGGCCATTAACCATGGTGTTCATGGATACCTTATCAAACCGGTTGAAGCCAAAAAACTATTTAACTTAATCGACGATTTGGCCGGCAACATCCTGCTAACAAAGGAGCTTGTTGAAAAGGAAGAAAAACGTAAAGAGGCCGAGGAAAACCTTAAACGTTCGCTTGATGAAAAGGAAATCCTGCTAAAGGAGGTACACCACCGGGTTAAAAATAATATGCAAATCATCTCAAGCATCCTTAAAATGCAGGAACGCCTCATTGATGACAAGCAGCTAAAAATGGTACTTGAAGAAAGTCAAAACAGGATCAGGTCGATGGCACTGATTCATGAAAACCTATACCGAAACGAGAACCTGGCCAACATCATGTTTTCTAATTATGTGAAAAGCCTGGCCGGAAACCTCGCCCGTTCTTTTTCCGAAAAGCAGGGTAATGTTACATTCGAATATGATATTGATGATGTTTACCTTCCCCTTGATATAGGGATACCCTGTGGGTTGATCATAAATGAACTGATCTCAAATTCCTTTAAATATGCCTTTGAGCAAGTGGAACGCGGAAAGATAATCATCAATCTGAAACGATTAAATGAACAGAGTTTCAGGCTTGTGGTAGCCGACAACGGACCAGGCCTGCCCAAAGATATTGATATCGAGAAGTCGGGCTCGCTTGGTATGAAAATCGTCACCAAACTGGTAATGCAAATCGAAGGTGTCCTGAAATATGAAAATAGTCATGGTGCCAAGTTTATAATAGAATTCGAAATTTAAAAAAGAATATATGTCACAATACAAGGTGTTAGTCGTTGAGGACGAATTGCTGGTTTCGGCTGATATTGAAGAAAGTCTTGAGATTTTGGGCTACAAGGTTGTTGGGGCGGTAGCCACAGGCAAAGATGCCATAGAAAGTGTTGAAAAAAACCTGCCAGATGTTATCCTGATGGATATTATGCTTAAAGGCGACATGACTGGAATAGAAGCCGCCAACATCATCCGCAAAAAACATGATGTCCCGATTATTTATCTTACAGCAAATGCTGATCTTGCCACTATCGAAAAGGCAAAAATTTCGTTGCCCTACGGGTATATCATCAAACCGTTCACCGAAAAAGACCTCCAGACAAATATCGAAATCGCCCGCTTTAAATTCAGTAACGACATCCAGACCAAAATGGAAAGCGACCAGTACAGCCGGTTTTTTGGCCAGATAAATAGCGGAAATACAAGCCTATTTGCCGACACAGAATCCGGGCTTGAAAAAATTAAAATTGAGGATATTTACTATATCGATTCCAACAAGGATGAATCGCTGATTGTGCTACCCAACGAAGACATCACCGTATCAAAGTCCGTTGAGGAACTCGAAAAAGAATTACCCGAAGATCAATTCATCAGGGTTAACCAAAATCAAATTGTGAATGTTAATAAAATATTTCTCTCCACTTTGCCCGAGATAATTATTGCAGATAAAATGAATGTTGTCGTTGTTGATGATGAAAGGATAAAAAAGGTGAAAACCCAACTGGAATCCAGGTAACTGCAAATAATTTTTTAAAATTTTCTACAGGGCAGCTATGAATAATACACTTACGGAATCGCGTTTTAAGGAACAAATAAATCGCCTGTTGAAAAAACACGGGCCAGATCAGCATGAGCATAAATCACTTCTTAATTTTTTTAACACCATAAAGTCTGAAGAAATTAAGGATTTCAGGGAAATGATGAAACCCATCCTGAACCCCAATACTATCATCGGTTTTTCATTTACCAAACCGTATGGGTACAATGGTGATTTTTTTATCATCGAAAAAATATATCAGCATTATGTAAATCCTAATAAGAAATACCGCAAATGGGATGAGTTTTTCCACACCTTCCCGGCAGCTATTGCAGTTGTAAACCGCAAATCGCTGGCCAGGGAAGTTCTATCCCAACTCAATAAAAATGCCCATGGTAAACGGCAGGATGTCATGATCCTCGGAAGCGGGCCAGTTACTGAAGTTTATGAATATTTTCAACAAATTACCGAAAATCACCTTTATTTCGACTTGTTGGATTTGGATAAAAGGTCAATCGAATATGCTAAACAAAAGCACCGCGAAAATTTAAAATTCCTGCAGTTCCACAATCAAAACGTTATCCGGTTTACACCCGAAAAAAAATACCATCTGATATGGAGTGCCGGATTGTTCGATTATTTCAAGGACAAGCATTTTGTGTTCATGATTAAAAAATATTACGAATTTGTGGAAGACGGGGGAGAAATGATCATTGGGAATTTCAATGTAAATAATCCTTCACGAAAAATAATGGAGGTGCTTGGCGACTGGTTCTTATACCATCGCTCCGAAGATCAGCTAATCAGTTTTGCCCGCAGGGCAGGTATTCCACACGAAAAAATTGAAGTCGTAAGTGAGCCACTCGGCATAAACCTGTTTCTGAAAGTTAAAAAGTAGCCAACTTTGACAACATCCAAAATTTGATGGTTGCTGTTTTCACCGGCACAATGGCGGCTGCAAGAATAATACCGGCTAATGGTTGTTGCGCAAAATCACCATATCATCACTTTTATACAACAATTGGAAATTGGCAACCAAAATCTCCTGATCATCCATTTGGTCGATACCAAAATGGCTGACAAAAAATTTAGAGAGGATAATATAATCAATATCAAATTCTTCAGCTTTTTTCAGAAAGCCGGTTTTGTATATTGTCGGGTCTGATTTTTTTAATTCGTTATAGCAGAGTTCACCCTGAATACGGTTAAAGTGTTCGATTTCATTAAAAATTGAGGTCATCGGAGCGATGATATTCAGGCTGTCGGTTTGTGTGCTGATATACCGGGCAACAATTTCTCTTGTGTACCGGGTGTCAAATTTCTCAATGGCCAGGTGTATGTTAAAAATCGTTTGCACCAAAAAATACCCGGCAACAACGATAAAAACGATGTTTTTAAAATTTTGCCTGTTGATATATTTCGGAATGCTGGTAAACGATGATCCCGGTTTTGTAATGTATCCCAATGCCAGTGCTATGATCAAGACGAAATATGGCATGTACAAAATAAGATACTTTGATGTTTTGTGTACCGAAATCACCATAAGTGATATTACAAGCAGGAGTGTATATCTCAGCAGGTTTTTGTGGTTTTTAAATTGCCTGAAAACCGGAATGAATACCAGTAGGAACAGCAACGTAAAGGAAATCTCAACAGGGCTGTGAAGAAAACGCATTTGTTCATCCGCGATTCGGAAAAAAAACTGCCCCATAGTGGATTGTTGATCAAGAATTTCAACCGAAGGCGAGTTGCTGATCTGGTGATACCACAATTCAAAATCAGCTTTGGAAAGCATATCCAAAAAATAAATACCAATGGTGGGCAGTGTTGCAATTCCAAATATAATTCCTGCCACGAACCGTCTGTTCCAAACCAAAAGGGCAAAACCTGCTGTGGCAAAAATGAGCCCGTTGAGGTGTGTGGATACTGCAAGGCCTGCAAAAAGACCTGCCAATATAAGCGGGTATTTCTGGCTTTTACTTTTCAGGAACTTTTGCAGAAAAATGTAGGACACAAACCCAAAAGTCATGACCAGTATTTCGGGCCGATAAACATAAGATAGGTTGAAAATGAGGGCATTTGCAAAGAGAATCGATATGGCAGCAAAAAATTCTTTCGGTGCCAAAATTTTGCGGTAGCTGTAGCCATAAAAAATCAATAAAAAAGTTAGAAATGAAATCAGGCTTATGGACTTGAGCGTTGTTAACGAAAACCCGAAAGCACTTATCATTGCTGCCCCGAGATAAGCATGTAGCTTGTGGTGGACAACAATTTTTTCTTCCTGCATGGTTATGCCGTGCATCAACTCCGATTTGGCTACTCCGGTTTTTGCAAGCCAGTAAGCGTGGTCACCAAGCCAGGCATCGTCAACATGTGGTGACCTGCCAACCAGGCTGTATATGTACAGAACAATAATTCCTCCCAGTAAAATAATTTGGGGTGTCAGATTTTTGTTTGGCTCAAACATGCAACAATTCGCCTG
>CAYNDN010000061.1:8860-14290 GCA_964395075.1 uncultured Lentimicrobiaceae bacterium
TTGCAAAAGTAAATTCCGGCTCAGGTTTTGCCAACCAATGGCAAAATTTGAGCCGGAAGGTACTAACAACTTTTCGGATTAAAAATTGCGTAAATTAGCAAAATCCGCACTTAAAGGCTACACCCTGACTTACAGGCCATTGGTGTGAACATGAAGCGGTAAGGCAAAGCCAGGTGTAGCCTTATTACTAATACCTATGATAGACTTTGCTCACGATGCGCCAGCCTTCATTGAATTTGTAGAGAAACAGGTAATCAGTAAAAGTCCGTTTTTCTTCGCGATACAAATCAATTTTTGCCACGGCAGATTCTCCGGTTATGTCGATATCAACAAACTCTACAGTTGTTTCTTTTTCAGCACCATCGGGGTTTTCAGCCTTTCGTTTTTTTGTGCTTTCTATCCACGAGTAGATGGGGTATTTCACAAGTTGTCCTTCCTGGTTTTTGATGAGCAGATCAAAACCGGGGTGAAATCCTTTTTCGATGTCATCGATGTTTTTAAGGTTATGTATCCCGTCAATGTATGCTGACTGGATAACTTCCATGATGGCTTTTTGGTCGTTTTGTGCACTTACGTAGCTGAATAATCCCATGGCTACGATAAGGAGTAGAAGTAATGGTTTTCTCATCTGTCGTTAAATTTTTAAAAAGTTAGAAATATGTTTAGCTAATTTGATTCTTCATCTGCATTTGAGCTGGTTCTAAATTGCTTTGCTAACAGTTTATCCTCCTCCTTCATGCCAATGGCCAGGAAAAGTGCGGCAATCATGCCAATGGTTATCGAATACCCGGATTGTATTTTGAACATAATACCCAGATTGAAAAGGATGTAGGACAAATACTGTGGATGTTTCACAAAACGGTATATTCCTGAAGAAACCATTTTGGTGGTATGCATATAGTTTTTCGAAGTCTTTGGTTGCCCGTATTTTTTGAGTGCAATAACAGCGGAAACCCAGAGAAAAACGGAGACAATCCAAAGCAAAATACTAAGGATGATGCCCTGGCGAAAATATGGATTGGTAGATGAAAAAGCCATAAAAACTACATGAACAGCTGTTAGGAACATGCCTGCAGTTAAAAAATTAATCATGCTGTATTTTCGATCAACTACCATCAATATCTTATTTCGGTTTTTTTCCTGGTGCGCCATTTGGGCAAAATAAACTGATCATCAAGGTAGGCTTTTTTCTGCAATAACCAGGAAATTGCCAAACCAAAAATAATGGTTATTGTTGAAGCCTCAATGCCAAAATCACCACCGGTAATCCATGTCGGGCCAGATAATTCTGCAGTGATCAATCCGGGAAACTCCATACCTGAAGCAGGTAACCCAAACACGGATGCCTGCATAAAGTTCCATGCGAAATGAATACCTAAAATCATCCAGATGCGGCGCGTAAAAATGAAAGCCATACTCAGCAAAATACCTGCTTCGATGGCGATTGCCAGAGCCGACCAAAGTGTTGCATGATCGTTAAATGCATGTGCCATTCCGAAAAACAGGGCACTGATTATGAGCGAAATCCAGCTCCCAAAATACTCTTCAATTAATTTAAAGATAATCAGCCTGAAAATCAATTCCTCGACAAAGGCTCCATAACCAAACACGATGATTCCGCTCAATAAATTTTCGATGGAATTAAATGATAGGATATTGTAATAACCGGCAAATGCCAAAATCAAAATTACACTGCCAATAAGCAAAGCACCAATAAAAATACCACCGGCTAATTCGGAGGTTAATGAGGAAGTTGAAAATTCATAAACAGGTCGTTGTTCTAATTTCCTGATCATCAACATGTATATTGATATCAAAAATGCCGAAAGGATAAGATGAACCAGGAGTTCACTTATGATTGAGTGATTGACGAACAAGCCTGATATATTTGGAATTACCAATTGGCCTAAAAGAAATAATCCCGGCAGGATAATAAGCAGATAACCTGATAGCCTGGCAAAAGGATTGAGTATCCATAGCGGAATATTTCGTTGGGTTTTGCTGTCGGGAATCAGATTTGAGGCATTGAAAATCATGGTGATAAATTAAACCTCCTGATTACGTGAGTCATATTCAGATATTTTTTTCCTGAATGTTAATGGAATGCCCTCATCGTTGGGGGCGCCAATCTCCATCAGTTCCCAGTTTTTATCATATTCCGCAATTTTATGCTTGATAACCTGCACTTTGTCGTTGGGTGGCACGCCTGCACCTTCCCAGTCGATAAGCTCAACTCGATACTGCATGGTTTTTTTGCGGCCGTTTATACTTACCTCAATTTCAACATTTTGTTCAGGTTCGATATCCGGAATCAGGATGACTATTTCTCTCATTTTTATATCCGATTAAGGTTTGACATTGAGCATTTAGGGTGTTTTCATGAATTATGCCAAACCTTGTAACGCATTAATATTGTGGGGTTTATTGCGGCGATTTTTATACTGATAAAAGGATGTGTGTTCGGAATCAAGGGATAATATGTTCAAATACGCACACATAAATTTTTGCAAAAAAAATCCGGAAGTGAAAATATTTTCAGTTCCGGATTAATTACCAAGTCTGCTTAAAACTTATTTCAAGGTATTTTTATTTACCCCTACCGTGGCATTGTTTGTATTTTTTCCCGCTTCCACAAGGGCACGGGTCGTTTCTGCCAACCTTTTTTTCAACCTTAACGGGTTGCGGCTTTTGTTTTTGTTGCGTATTGCTGTGTGATTGAGACAACAAATCATCACGTCCTTCCTGAAGCCTCCTTCTGTCGGCGCGCTTTGGCATCTGGGCTTCGCGCACATGGCTTGGATCCTGTAACGGAAGGTTGGCTTTGAGCAGGAAAGAGGTAATATCACGGTTCGTCCTCTGAACCATTGATTTAAAAAGTTCAAAGGATTCGAGCTTATAAATCAGGAGTGGGTCTTTTTGCTCATAAGATGCATTTTGCACCGATTGTTTCAGGTCATCCATTTCGCGAAGATGTTCTTTCCAGGCTTCGTCAATCATGGATAAAGTCACACTTTTTTCGATGGCAAGTGTAATTTCGCGGCCACCATTTTCATAAGCTTTTTTCAGGTTGGCCACAGCCTGGCGTTGCCTCCTTCCATCAGTGATGGGTATGGCGATATTTTCGTAACCGGTCTCTTTTTCAAATACGTCTTTAATCACTGGGTATGCTTTGTCTGCAATCAGCTTCATTTTTGCCCTGTAGGCATCATAAACATGTTTGAAAAGCTTTTCAATGTTTTCATCTTTTGATCCATGCAGAAAATCCTCCTCGGTAACATTGATATTAACGGCCATATCCTTGAGCACCTCAAGCTTGAAACCTTCAAAGTCGCCTGTTTGAGAGTAATCAAGGAGAATTTGTTCGGATAGGTCGAACATCATATTCGATAGATCCACCGCAAGGCGTTCTCCATACAGCGCGTGTCGGCGTTTTTTATAGATCACCTCACGCTGGGAGTTCATAACGTCATCATATTCGAGCAGCCTTTTTCGCACACCAAAGTTATTTTCCTCCACTTTCCTTTGCGCTCTTTCGATGGATTTGGAGATCATAGAATGCTGGATAACTTCACCGTCCTCAATACCCATGCGGTCCATAATTTTCGAAATACGTTCTGAGCCGAACATCCGCATTAGGTCATCTTCCAGCGAAACAAAAAACTGAGAGCTACCGGGATCACCCTGTCGTCCGGCACGTCCACGCAACTGGCGGTCAACACGTCTCGATTCGTGGCGCTCTGTGCCAATAATAGCAAGCCCGCCGGCTTCTTTCACACCGGGCCCCAATTTAATGTCGGTACCACGTCCTGCCATGTTAGTGGCAATGGTTACTTTACCTGGCTGCCCTGCTTCAGCAACAATGTCGGCCTCTCTCTGATGAAGTTTGGCATTGAGGATATTATGTGGAATTTTTTTACGATTCAGCAGTTTGCTGAGCAACTCTGACGTTTCCACGGAAGTTGTACCTACGAGCACCGGCCTGCGGATATCTACGAGTTTTACAATTTCATCTGTTACGGCATTAAATTTTTCACGTTTTGTTTTGTAAACCAGGTCCTCGCGGTCATCACGGGCAATGGGTTTATTTGTCGGGATCACCACCACATCTAATTTGTAAATATCCCAAAGCTCGCCTGCTTCGGTTTCGGCGGTACCAGTCATACCAGCCAGTTTTTTATACATCCTAAAATAATTCTGCAGGGTAATGGTGGCGTAGGTTTGCGTGGCAGCCTCGATTTTAACATTTTCTTTGGCTTCGAGTGCCTGGTGCAGTCCATCTGAATAGCGGCGACCTTCCATAATACGGCCGGTTTGCTCATCCACAATTTTCACCTTGTTGTCCATGATCACATATTCCACATCTTTTTCGAACATGGAATAAGCACGAAGCAACTGGTTTACAGTATGCACACGTTCTGATTTCACAGAGAAATCAGTTGTAAGTTCACTTTTTTTAGCGGCTCTTTCCTCGTCTGGAAGTTCCATTTTATCGAGTTCCGCCAGCTCGGCACCAAGGTCGGGAAGGATAAAAAAGTTGTTATCGTTGTATGACTGGCTCAGCAGGTCGATCCCATTATCCGTTAACTCGATGGAGTTGTTTTTTTCATCAATCACAAAGTATAGCGGATCATCGATGATGTGCATGTGTTTGCTTTGCTCCTGCATATAAAACCCCTCGGTTTTGGTCATAAGTGTTCGCATTCCTGATTCGCTGAGAAACTTGATGAGGGCTTTATTTTTAGGAAGGCCGTGGTGGGCTCGCAGGAGAAGTTCTCCACCTTTTTTTTGATTTTCGTCGCTCACATCCTCCCCCGAAAGCAACTGTTTGGCTTCGGCGAGGATTTTAGTAACCAGGTTTCGTTGTGCAGAATAAAGTTTTTGAACGTTGGGTTTCAGTTCATCAAACAACTGGTTTTCGCCTTTGGGTGTTGGCCCCGAGATGATGAGCGGTGTACGGGCATCGTCGATCAATACCGAGTCAACCTCATCCACGATGGTGTAATAATGTGGACGCTGCACCAGCTCCTCCGGATTTCCTGTCATATTGTCGCGCAGGTAGTCAAAGCCAAATTCGTTATTGGTGCCGTAGGTAATGTCGCAGTTGTAGGCAGCACGCCTTTCTTCGGAGTTGGGTTGGTGTTTATCCACACAATCAACTGTGAGGCCATGAAACATAAAAAGCATGCCCATCCATTCGGAGTCGCGCTTGGCGAGGTAGTCGTTCACAGTAACTACATGCACGCCTTTTCCGGGCAGTGCATTGAGAAAAACCGGCAAAGTAGCCACCAGTGTTTTGCCTTCGCCGGTGGCCATCTCGGCAATTTTTCCCTGGTGGAGTACTGCGCCACCAATAAGCTGAACATCATAATGCACCATATTCCACTGTATCATACTTCCTCCGGCCATCCAGCGATTGTCATAATAGGCCTT
>CAYNDN010000062.1:0-14202 GCA_964395075.1 uncultured Lentimicrobiaceae bacterium
AAATAGCAACCCTAAAATCCCGGCCACAGAAAACAGCACAGCATCTACCCTGTCAGTTACCTCCGCTGAACTTTTTGACCATAAAGCTTCAAATACGAGGATCAGGGCAACAACCCAAAACAGGATCATAGACAGTTTTGGGTCTTTGGGTGCAGGAGGCTGAAAGCCATTCCCCAGAATTTCGACGGATGTTTCGGCCAGTTTTATATCTTCGATAATATGCATCAGATCATCAGGCAGATAGGTATTTTCCAGCTTCGACATGGACTGATCGGCATAAGGCCCCAACAGCAAATTGATCCCGAGGTTTAGCCACTCCCGGCCTCCGATATAAGGACGCAATGCCTCCCTGAAAGTTTTCCCGGAAGGAGATTTCAAGGAATCAAGCATTTTATCGTCTGCAACAAAAAACAGGATCAGGTCGATGACTTTGGTGGAGCAATTGTTTCTGAAGAAATCATAGAGATAATACCTGTTTTCAGGTTTTGCAACAATTGCCAACGAATCATATATTTTTTGCTTTTCACTTTGCAAAATAAGGAGTTCCTGGCTGTAAACCCAGCGGTTTCCTTGCTCATATTCCTCAATAAATGTGTGAAAATCTGAAACCGAAAGTGCATACTGTAAGCGACCGGTTAAAAATTTCAAATAAAAATTCGGGGTTGTAACATCAAAAGTTCCATAGTTAAAAACTTTATCGATGCCGTTTTCCGGATCACTAACCATTATTGCTGTGTGTCCAAATGCTGCATATAACGGCTCACCGGGCCCACAGGTTAAAATTGAGATTGTTGCACGGGAGGATAGCTTTTCAGCACCCTTAACCAAAGTTATGGACAAAACTAAAAATATGATCAGAAGGGCCAGAGTCGGGTGATCAGGCTTTTTGTAGCTGAAAGTTGTTTTTCTAATCACTTCTCCTGACCAGTGCATAAAAATTGTTTTCTATTGGCAAATAGCCCAATTCGTAGCAAAAGTAGTAAACCTTACCGGTTTTCGTGGTGTAGATGTTGGTGTGATAATCAAAATTAAAACCGCGTTTGGTTAGCATATCTTTATGCACGGTATGTTTATCGCCGGGCACCAGTTCATCCAGGATTTGCCGGTTTTTGCGCAAAATACCATTTACTCTTCGGATGTAATTGTTTTCACTACGCCTTTGTTTGTTGTTCCAGGCATTGCGACATAAGTCGGAACAAAATTTTTTATCTGCTCTGCCAACAATTGGCTCACCGCATTCAGGACAGGTTTTTGTCATGTCATTCATATTGTTAGATCAAGTAAAAGTAAGAAAAATGTTTTTAAGCCGTTTGTAAATGCTTACAATCGTATATTCTGATTCTTTAAACAAATGATTTTCTGATTAATAGTAAAAACCAGTAGGTGAAAGGCTGAAAAACCTGAGCGTATTTTAACTTGCCAGCCAATAATCAAAATATTAATTTTGCCAGTTGTTTTTGAGTTTTAGTTAAAGTTATGAAGGAAAATCAAATTCTTTGGAAGCAATTGCTGAGGGTAGCCGGAAGCATCTTTTTGCAGTACATTTTCTGGATACTGTTTTTTGCAGCCGCACGATTGATCTTTTTAATCCACTATTCCGGTCAGATTCGGTTAGAAGGAATTTCTACATTTGAAGTGCTTCAGGCATTTTATCATGCCTTAAAGCTCGATCTTGCCACGGCATCTTATTTCATGATTTTTCCTGTCATTTTGATTTTTTGTCAATTAATTATCCCCGCAATAAATACAATCAAAATTGGCCGGATTTATGCCGCTGTGGCAATATTTTTCTATGCCCTGATCACTGCCGGCGAAATTGGCCTTTATGCCGAATGGAAAACAAAACTTTCGATGAAGGCACTTAAATATCTGCAAAATCCATCAGAAGTTTACAATTCGGCAGAAACGGCAAGCATCATAAGCCTAACATTGATTGTGGTGGTTTTTACGATCCTGTCGGTTTTTTTCTATCGCGTTGTGATTGAAAAGAAACTTCGGCGAATTGAAAAAAACTACTGGGTTGCCGGTGCGGTGCTGCTGTTTGGGTTCCCGCTGATGGTAGTCGGGATGCGGGGAGGCTTCCAGGAAATTCCCATCAACCAAAGTCAGGTTTATTTTTCGCAAAATCTTATCCTGAACCATGCGGCCACAAACAATGCTTTCAATCTGTTTATCAGTTTTATCGAAAACTATAAAAATTTATCATCCAACCCATTTGGTTATTATCCTGATAAAGAGGCGCAAAATACGGTTAAAGAGATTTATAGCACGAAAAAGGATACAACAATCCATGTATTCAATCATCAAAAACCAAATATCGTTATTCTGCTGATGGAGAGTTGGTCAGCCGATCTGATCGAATCTTTGGGAGGTGAACATGGGATAACCCCGGAATTCAGAAAACTGGAAAAAGAAGGCCTCCTTTTTGATCAGGTGCTTTCCAGCGGATCGCGCTCCAAACAGGGTATGGCCTCCGTTTTTTCGGGATTTCCTGCTCACCCCATCACTTCCATAACTGTACAGCCTGATAAGCATCTTCATCTTCCAAGCCTTGTTCACAGGCTGAAAGAACTGGATTATTATACCGCCTTTTATTTTGGTGGACAACTGATATATGGCAATATCAAAAGCTATATTCATTACAACGATTTTGACCGGATCATTGAAGGAAAGGATTTTAAAGGAAAAAACCTGGTGAGAGGAAAACTGGGCGTTCATGACAAGTACACTATGGAACGACTTTATCGCGACCTGAATCAGGAGAAACAGCCCTTCTTTTCTGTATTATTCACCCTGAGCTCGCATTCGCCTTACGATCAGCCCATGGAGGATGTTTTTGACTGGGGAGATAACGAAAAAAACTATATCAATTCAGCTTATTACGCTGATCGCTGCCTGGGCGAATTTATGGCCAAATGCAAAAAAACGGATTGGTATTCGAATACCCTTTTTATCATTGTTGCCGACCACAGCCACAATTCTTACCGAAACTGGGATTACCCGACAGAGGAATACCACAAAGTTCCGATGCTCTGGCTGGGTGGTGCACTCGATACGGCTTATCGTGGAAAACGCTGGCACAAGTTTGCATCACAGACTGACATCCCTGCAACCCTGCTGGCCCAACTCAATCAGCCATATAATGAATACCACTGGAGCAAAAATATCTTCAATCCTCATGCTCCCGATTTTAAATATTTTGGTTCTGATTATGGCTTAATCTGGTTAGAACCAGACGGGGGCTTTAGCTATGATGCAAACCTGGATAAGTATTATTTTGCTTATCCTGATTCGGTTCCTGCGCCAGAAATTGAGCAAAGAGGTAAATCTTTCCTGCAAGTGCTCTACCAGGAATATCTTGACTATTAAAACCTGATTTCCAGCATATTGGTTTTTTTTATCCGTTTGTAAACGCTTACAAACGTTTATATCCGCTTGTAAGCGAATACAAATATTTATTAACCGAATATCCGGAAAGGCGCGCTATATCTTTGCTTCATCAATTTTATTTATTCATTTTAAAAAATTAATATCATGAAAACTTTAAGAAACAGCGTTCACTTAATTGGAAACCTCGGAATGGATCCGGAAGTAAAGGAAGTATCAAACGGCAACAAAATGGTTCGTTTTTCATTGGCTACCTCAGATAGCTATCGCAACCAAAAAGGCGAAAAAGTTACCGAAACCCAGTGGCATAACCTTATAATATGGGGAAAGCTTGCTGAGGTTGCAGAAAAGTACCTGAAAAAAGGAAAACAAATTGCTGTGGAAGGAAAATTGGAAACCAACAGCTACGATGACAAAAATGGCAACAGAAAATTTTTCACGCAGGTAAAAGTAAATGATCTGATCATGCTTGGCCAGGAAAATTAAAAGCTTTTCCCCTTCAATTTTATTGAGCCCCGGTAATTGTTTTGCCGGGGTTTTTGTTTTCCAGGAAATTCAATACCTGAGCTATGCGTTGAAAAATTTGTTTTTCCCCGGCCATTTCAACCCGGAAGTTGTTGCTGACCACTGAAATATTTATGCTGGTTTGTTCATGACTTGTTAACGTGTATCCTTTGCGCGTTAACGCCCTGGACAGCCATTTGATTTTTTGGCTCCCGCCGGTAATTGCAATCTCACCTTTTACTTCCGTTTTAAATTCAAAATCGCCGGTATCAATATCAAAACTTGTGCTTTCCCTGTCGAAGAATGTATTGATCTGCCCATCAAGCACCAGGTCTTCAGGAATTCCTGTTTTCATCATATCGTGTTTTCCCATCAACCATATCTGGTCGGCAAACCTGAGTGCAAGGTTCAGGTCATGGGTTGAGAGCAAAACGGCCCTGTTATGTATCCAGGCGGCATTTCTGAGCAGTTGCAGCACTTCAACCTTGCTGGGGAAATCCAGGTAGGCAGTAGGTTCATCAAGAA
This sequence comes from uncultured Lentimicrobiaceae bacterium, assembly GCA_964395075.1. GTDB lineage: Bacteria > Bacteroidota > Bacteroidia > Bacteroidales > 4484-276 > SABY01. The sequence goes on from CAYNDN010000062.1 coordinate 4,417, forward strand.
GAATTACCGGCGTTTGTTGTGATAAAGATTTTGCAATCATCACCTTCTGTTTTTCGCCATCACTCAGTTCAGGAAACAAGCGATCGTGTAAATGCTGAATGCCTGTTTCGTGCAGGGATTGTTCTACAATTTGCCTGTCTTTTGCGCCCAACCTGCCCATAAACCCCGTATATGGCGTCCTACCGAAAGCCACCATATCAAAAACAGACATGTTTCCGGTGAATACCTCATCAGTTAACACAACACTCAATTTTTTGGCCCGTTCCCCGGCTGAAATTTCTGCCAGGTTTTGATCACCGAGGATAATTTCACCGGTCAAAGCTTTCTGAAATCCTGCCAGTGTGCGGATGAGCGTACTTTTTCCGGAACCATTGGGACCAAGCAGGCAGGTAATTTCACCACTATTCAGAACATGATTCATTTCGGAATGAAGCACTTTTGTAAGGCTTCCTTTTTGCAAGTAGCCAATCGAAAGTCCGCTGGTATGTAGTGCTGCATTATTCATTTTTGCTGCCTCTGAAATGATATTGACGAATGATAATCCAAATTACCACCGGAGCGCCGATGATGGATGTTATTGCATTGATCGGTAAAGCCCCGTCAAATCCCGGCAGCCTCGCTATCAGGTTACAGAACAATGCCAGCAGTATCCCTGAAAACACGGTGCCCGGGACATTTACAAGATGATCGGAAGTGCGAAAAAGGTTTCTGCTCAGGTGAGGCACTGCCAGACCCAGAAATGCTATCGGCCCGCAATAAGCTGTAACAGTAGCTACTAAAATACCCGTTATAATGATCAGTACCATCGAAACAAATCTGACGTTGAACCCAAGGTTTTGCGCATAATTATCGCCAAGCAACAATGCATTCATTGGCTTAACCATCAATACGGAGAAAAAAATACCAGCAACAATAACCGGTACAAAATATCGGTGTTCGTTCCATGATACATTGGCAAAGCTTCCCAGCCCCCAAATCACAAAGGATTGAAGGTTTTCTTTCATGCTGTAAAATTGCAAAATCCCCACAATCGCTGAAACAATGTAAGCGATCATGATGCCGATGATGAGAATGGTGGTAGGGTTTCTGAACTTTGATGCCAGTAGCATAATTAGCAGCAAAACTGCAAGTGCACCGGCAAAAGCAGCAATAACGATGGTTACATTTTCAATTGCGCCGCTCCCTGTAAAAATACCGATGCCCGGAATTGTAGCAGCCATCATCAAAATAGCCACACCAAGGCTGGCACCAGAACTGATCCCCAAAACCGAAGGGCCGGCCAAAGGATTTCTGAATAAGGTTTGCATCATCAAACCTGATACTCCGAGAGCCGCACCGGCAAGCATCGCGGTAATTGCCTGGGGTAAACGTGTATTTAAAATGATACTTTCCCACGCAAGTTTTGCTGTGGATTGGCCAACCAAAACGCCAAAAACATCAGGTAAAGGAATATATACCGATCCCAAAACAATATTGAGCATAAAGAAAACCAGGGTCAATAAGCCCATCAGCAAAAATCTCAATGTGAGTAGTTTACGCTTTCTCAAATATGTTTCGGAAATGTTTGTCATTTCATAATATCGTAATAAACATTTTGATGGCCGGGCAACAGTTGAGGGTGGAAAATGTGGATATAATCGGCAAGGATAATCTGTGGCTCAAGGAAGCCCTTCTCAAAAAATGGCGTTTTAAGCGAATTGCAGGTTAGGATTTTTTTTCTTTTGAACGCTGTAAAATCAACATACCTTGTGTCTTCTTCAATGAGGTTATCATAGGAGTAATCATCATGGGTGTAAACAAGAAATCGCCAAAAATCGGCATTCAATCCTTTTTCAAAAACGGTCTCAAAATCAAGCATGATGCCCCCGCTACTTAAATCATCACTCCAAATATAATCTGCACCGGCATCCAATAAAAACGTTGCTTCATAACTTCTGCCGCCGGATAAATTCCAAAATCCGCCGTATTGTTTGCCGGTTATCACCGTGGGTTTTTCTGATATTGTTGCGGTAAGCTCTTTGAGGCTGTTGTACTGATTTGCAATTGAATCGAAAATATAATTCGCCACATCCATTTTTCCGGTTAGCAACCCCATGAATTTAATCCACTCAGCGCGGCCAAGTGGATGCGTTTCCAGGTATTCAGCAACCGGAACAACCGTTAAACCGGCATTGATCAATGGCTGAAAACTTTGGCCTTTTTGCGGTGATACAAGAACTATTTCGGGTGCAAGGTTTATCAACTCTTCAAGTTTAAACCTGTCACCAATCCCAACCTCTAAAACCTGGCCATTATTTATCAGTGCTTTAAATTCTTCTGAAACAAAATAATCAGCATTACTCACACCAGTAACAAGATCAATCTCATCAATGGCCTGCAGGTAAGATAAATGTGTAGCCGACATGCAAACCATGCTTTTAACGGGAACCGGGATCATGTCGCCATCCGGAAAGTTTTCCCCCTTGCTTTCTTCAGTTGTGAGGTAAATTTTCTTTCCAGGCTGAGTGGTGTCCCAGGGATTAAACAATTCAATCCGCTTTAGATAACCATTTTCTGATACCCTGAAACCCTTTGCAATTTTTGGGTTAGACATGGAATCTTCATTAAAATCAATGCCTGAGGTTTGTTGATTTTTTTCTGATTCATGACAGGATACCATGATCAGGATGCTCAAAAGAAAAAGCAAATATCTGTTTTTCATCGTTTGGGTTATCAGGCAGGTAAAGTTGGTTTATATTAATCCGGACTGATTTTTTTTATCAATCAAAAAGTGTTTCATCCCTTTCCAGGAGCAGGATAGAATGCTGTGGGACAATAAAATATTTTTCGCCATGAAAGATAACTTCAACGGCACCTTTTTGCATAAAAATGGCCAGATCGCCAACTTTAGCCTGAAGTGGGATATACTTGGTTTTTTCCTCCGAGTTTTTCCAGGGTTCGTCCATGTCGTCGCCAGGAAGCGGAATTGGATATCCCGGACCGGCTTTTACAACATAGCCACTCTGCACTTCCTCTTTTTCCTTGTAACCCGGTGGAAGATAAAGTCCGCCCCTCGACTTGTTGCTTTGGGTTTTGGGTTTAACCAAAACCCGGTCTCCAACAACTATCAGTTTACTGATATCTGGTTTTTCAGTCATGTCAAAATTAGATTTGCCTACAGAAATAATCGGCAAAATTACATAATCTGATGCACTCCTTGTTTTATTTGGGATTTTCCTGAAGGAATCCTTATGATAAAAGTAAGTGGCAATTCAAAAGATGTTTTTATGAATGGGGTATTAATAAAAGCACTATACCGATAATGAAGCCTCCAAATCAAACGTTTTATCAACCCGAACCGGTATTTTCGGGAATATGTGCTAATTTTGTCCTAAATATTTTTACACATGCAAATTGTATTTTTCAAACGGCCAAAGCCAAGGCAATTCGATTATAAGCCAAGGTATTACGATGAGGAAAAAGAACGCAGGGAGGAAAGGAGAAAAATTTTTGAGGAGGCTGAAAAAGGCGAAACATCTTCAACTACGCTTAAAAGACATATTGATGTCCGTTGGCGGAAAGCCGACAGACTGAACAGGCAGAGATCGAAAGGCGCGAATCTTCTGGTTTATTTAGTGGTCGTAGCATTGCTGGTTTATTTCATATTTTTTGTTTAAGAATTTGAAAGGAAGATAGCCTGATATGTCTGATATCATTCATTTACTACCCGACTCGGTAGCCAACCAGATTGCAGCAGGAGAGGTGATACAACGGCCGGCATCGGCTGTAAAAGAAATGCTGGAAAACGCTATAGATGCAGGAGCTACACAAATAGACCTTGTGATAAAAGATGCCGGGAAAACCCTGATCCAGGTTACCGATAATGGATGCGGTCTGTCTGCCACCGATGCAAGGATGGCTTTTGAGCGGCATGCCACTTCTAAAATTCAATCTGTCAACGACCTTTTTTCCATCCGAACCATGGGCTTTCGCGGAGAAGCATTGGCTTCTATTGCAGCTATAGCACAGGTTGAACTTAAATCCAGGATGACCGGCGAAGAACTTGGAACCTGCCTCAAAATTGAGGGCTCAGAGGTGAAAGATCAGGAATTTTGCCAGTGCCCTGCCGGAACATCTATTTTGGTAAAGAATCTGTTTTACAACGTACCCGCCCGCCGCAAGTTCCTTAAATCGAATAATGTAGAGCTCAGGCATATTCTCGAAGAATTTCAGCGTGTAGCATTGGCAAATGCGAATATTTTCTTCAGCCTGTTCAACAATGGGAAACCTGTTTTTCAGCTCAGGCCGGGCTCATTAAAAGAGCGCATCGTTGCACTTTTCGGTCAAAACTTCAAGCAGCGGCTTATCCCTGTTGGTCAGGATTTAGAAACAATGACAATTTCCGGATTTGTGGGCAAGCCCGAATTCGCCAAAAAAATCAGGGGAGAGCAATATTTTTTTGTTAACCAGCGGTTTATGAAACATCCTTACCTGAATCATGCCGTTGACAATGCCTTCGATCAGTTGCTCCCTGAAAAAGCTTATCCTGCATATTTTATTTTTATTGATATTGATCCGGGTGAAATCGACATCAACATCCACCCTACCAAAACCGAAATCAAGTTCCAGGACGAAAAAGTAATGTATTCGGTTTTGAGATCGGCGGTAAAAGCTGCGCTTGGTAAATTCAGCATTACGCCAAGCCTGGATTTCTCGAAGGATCCATCGCTTGATTTTAAAATGCCTTCGAGGGAAACACCCATCAGGCAGCCTGGCTTAAAACTCAATCCTGATTATAATCCTTTTAAATCACACCAAAAAGATATTCCGGAAAGGGTAAAGCATAACCAGGAAAACTGGGAAACACTGTATCCTGAAAAAAATGAACCAAAGCATATTGCTCCATCTCCCGAAATATCTGGCAAGGAACAAGCCGGGAAGATTGAGTTTGAAACTGAAAATGAAGATTTTGGTACCGATCGTTTTTTTCAGTTGCACAACGCCTACATTTTAACACAGGTGAAATCGGGCTTGATGGTAATCGATCAGCAAAATGCCCACGAAAGGATTTTGTATGAGCGTTATCTGAATTTGCTCGGTAAGCGTCAGGCATTGTCTCAACAGGAATTATTTCCTGTAAAAATTAAATTTCCGCCAGCCGAAGCTGAACTTTTAGATGAATTGATGGCCGAGCTGAATATGCTGGGGTTCATCATTAAACCTGACCAGGATGAAAAATTTCAGTTTATCGTTCACGGAACGCCATCCGGATTAAAACAACAAAATGTAGCCGGGTTGATTGAAGGCATTATTGACAATTACAAAACCAATATGCTGGAGCTTAACCTGGATAAAAAATATAATTTAGCGCGCGCTCTGGCCAAAAATATGTCGATAAAAAGCGGAAGAAAATTGCAGCAGATTGAAATGAAAAGCATGATAGAATCGTTGTTTGCCTGCCAGGTTCCGGATGTTTCCATCGACGGAGATTTGGTTATCAGGATTATTCCTTTGCAGGAGCTGATGCATATTGAAAGACATGACTCTGAACAAAACCATGAATCCAGAAGTTAATTTTCGAAACTGAAAATATGAATTACCAACAACAACAATATTCTCCCAGGGGCTTCTCTTTCCTGCCGCCGGTTGTAAAGAATCTGCTCATCATAAATGGTCTGATGTTTTTGGCAACCCTTGCCCTCGGCAGTGCTGGTTTTGATCTGGTTGACTACCTCGGGCTGCATTTTTTCACTTCTGAACGCTTCAACATTGCCCAACTGGTAACACATATATTTATGCATGGCGGATTCCACCACATTTTGTTTAATATGTTTGCCCTCTGGATGTTTGGCTACATGCTTGAAAATGTATGGGGATCCAAACGGTTTTTACAATACTACATTTTTACAGGGATTGGGGCGGCGCTGATTCAGTTGCTTGTTACCTACATGCGAATAGCAACTATTGAAGCTCAAATGGACCCTGAATTAGTCAGCACTGTTTACCGGGATGGCCTTGCAGCACTAAAACAAGGAAAGAATTATGTAAACGAAAATATGGCTACCCTGAACATGCTCGTAAATACCCCCATGATTGGGGCTTCGGGAGCGGTGTTTGGGATTTTACTGGCTTTCGGGATGATGTTCCCCAACACGCCGCTTTATCTGTATTTTCTATTCCCGATCAAGGCTAAATATTTTGTGATTGGCTATGGATTAATAGAACTGATCTTTGGAATTGCAAACCGGCCGGGTGACAATGTTGCGCGATTTGCCCACCTTGGCGGGATGATTGTCGGGTTTCTGCTCATTAAATATTGGAAACGAAGAGGCGTTTATTAGCATGATGTACTACAGGCAAAATCCATTGGATGACATAAAGCAGTTTTTCAGAAAATCGACAGTACTGAAAAAACTTATCATAATCAATATTGCTGTATTTATATTCATCAATGTTGTTAACCTGTTTTTTTGGCTATTCCAAATTACCAATCATCCTATGGGTTTGCCGGGTGTGTCGTATCTGGCATATTACCTGGCGGTTCCTTCCAATATTGAAGCATTGCTCATGCGGCCATGGTCTATGCTGACATACATGTTTTTGCATGAAGATTTTTTCCACATCTTGTTCAACATGATCGTTTTGTATTTTGGTGGCAGAATATTTATGGAATACCTCTCCGATCGCAAATTATTAAGCACATATTTGCTGGGCGGATTAACAGGGGCCTTCTTCTATATCGCAGCATTTAATTTCTTTCCCGTTTTTAGTCAGTCGCTCGATTATTCAGTTGCCCTTGGTGCCTCAGCCTCGGTGTTGGCCGTTTTGGTCGCGGTTTCAACTTATGTGCCTGAATACTCGGTGGTATTATTCCTTTTCGGTAGAGTTAAGCTTAAATACCTGGCACTGATCATTATTCTTATCGATCTTTTGAGCATCATGGGCGGAAATTCCGGAGGGCACATCGCACACCTTGGTGGCGCTTTCTGGGGATTTATTTATGTTTACATGATGAAACGCGGAAGGGATTTTACACTAAATTTAGGAAAAATGAATCTTAATAGATTTTTTAAATTTTTTACCAAACCTAAGAAAAAACCGGAACACCGCACTAATTTCAATACCGGTCGTCCACTTACTGACGAGGAATATAATGCCCGAAAAAATGTGGATCAGGAACGGATAGACAGGATTTTAGAAAAAATTTCCAGGTCAGGGTATAGCAGTCTTTCAAGAGAAGAAAAGGAATTGCTGTTTCAATCAAGTAAAAAACAGAATTAATTATTTATGAACCGGCACACTCAAAAAAATAAAAACAGCTGGTTTACAAAGAGCCTCCTGATCATTAATCTATTTTTGATCCTGCCGCTCATTGCTGCGTATTTTTCACCGGGCACCCACCCCGAAACTTCTGTTATTCCTGCTCTGGCGGCAATATTTTATCCTGCTTTTCTGGTGATCAACATTTTGTTTGTCGTTTTTTGGCTGCTTAAACTCCGCATTTATTTTCTTTTTTCGTTGTTGGCCATCGCAGGTGGTTACAACTTTATTTTCAAAACGATTGCTTTTAACAGCGATAAACCGGTTGGTAATTACGAAGATGCCATAAAGCTTTTATCCTATAACGTTAGACTCTTCGATCAGTACAAGTGGACAGGAGGTCAAAATTATTTTACCAGGAATTCGGTTTTTGAATTTATAAACAGCCAACAGGCCGATGTGATATGTTTCCAGGAATTTTTTCATGGAACCGAAAAAAGTTTTCCAACCGTGGGGCCATTCGTGGAAAGGAGTAAAACAAAAAATTTTCACGTTGATTATGTGTTGGTAAAAGGAAATGGAACAAAGCACTTTGGGCTGGCCACATTTACCCGGTTTCCGATTGTAGGAAAAGGTAAAATACGATTTGAAGGTGCAAGGGCAAACTCAGGAATTTACACTGATATCCTTTTCCAGTCCGATACAATCAGGATTTTCAACTTCCACCTGGAATCGGTAAAACTCAGTCGCTCTGATCATAAATATGTTGCTGACTTTATTGATCCGGGTGCTGCAACCCCGGCTTCGAATTCAAAAGTTATCATCGGAAAAATAAGTAAGGCAACTAAAACCCGTGCTAAACAGGCTGAAATAGTGTCGCGTTATATTAATGCCTCGCCATACCCGGTAATCGTTTGTGGTGATTTTAATGATACTCCGCTTTCTTATGTTTATCATAAGGTTTCAAGCGGTCTTGATGATGCTTTTCTTGAAATAGGCAACGGGGTTGGCCAGACTTATGCCGGCGGAATCCCATTTTTGAGAATTGATTACATCCTCCATAGTTATGCCCTCGAACCCTTTCGATTCGAAAAACATGATGTAACCTATTCTGATCACTTTCCGATATCCTGTTATTTTAAGCTGAAAAAATAAAGACTCATGTAAACCATGGATTTTAAACTCACTTCCGACTATAAACCTACCGGGGATCAACCCGAAGCCATTCGTCAGCTTGTGGAGGGTCTGCAACGCAATGATCCGGTCCAGGTTTTGCTGGGGGTAACCGGTTCCGGCAAAACCTTCACCATTGCCAATGTATTGAATGAGGTGAATCGACCGGCCCTTGTGCTCAGTCATAACAAAACTTTGGCTGCGCAGCTTTACGGTGAGTTCAAACAGTTTTTTCCGAATAATGCGGTGGAATATTTTGTGTCATATTACGATTATTACCAACCCGAGGCCTTTATTCCAGTAACAAATACCTACATCGAAAAGGATTTATCCATCAATGATGAAATTGAAAAACTGAGGTTAAGCACTTCATCATCATTGCTCTCAGGCCGAAGAGATATTATTGTTGTTTCCTCGGTGTCCTGCATTTATGGTATTGGAAATCCCGATGATTTCACAAACAATGTCATCAACATTGAAACAGGGCAGTACCTCTCGCGCGAAAAGTTTTTGTTCGACCTTGTGGGAAGTTTGTATTCGAGAAATGAAATGGATTTCAGGCACGGAACTTTTCGCATTAAAGGCGATGTGATTGATGTTTTTCCGGCCTATGCTGATTTTGCTTACCGCATTGTGATGTGGGGTGATGAGATTGAAGAATTACTCACTTTCGATCCCATAAGTGGCCGTGAAAAAGATAGTTACGATCAGATCACCATTTATCCTGCCAATATTTTCGTCACCTCTAAAGATAAAATGAAAGCCGCCCTGAACGATATCCAGCAGGATATGTTTAAACAGGTTGAATATTTTAAAGATATTGGTAAACATATCGAAGCCAAGCGTCTGGAAGATCGGGTAAACTACGACATCGAGATGATGCGCGAGTTGGGCTATTGTTCAGGTATTGAAAACTATTCCAGGTATTTTGATGGCCGCAAACCGGGCACCCGGCCATTTTGCCTGCTGGATTATTTCCCTGAGGATTATATCATGGTGGTTGACGAAAGTCATGTTACCATTTCGCAGATCAGAGCGATGTATGGTGGAGACCGGTCACGCAAGCAAACGCTGGTAGAATTTGGTTTCAGGCTTCCTTCGGCAATGGATAACCGCCCCCTGAAATTTGATGAATTTGAAGCACTGACAGGCCAAACCATTTATGTTAGTGCCACACCCGCTGAATTTGAACTTCAGAAAAGCGAAGGCGTGGTGGTGGAACAACTCATCAGGCCAACTGGCTTACTGGACCCGGTTATCGAAGTGCGCCCAAGCCAAAACCAGATTGATGACCTGCTGGAGGAAATTGATCGAGTAATCAGGAACAACGAACGTGTTCTGGTAACTACGCTCACCAAACGTATGGCCGAAGAG
>CAYNDN010000063.1:0-14011 GCA_964395075.1 uncultured Lentimicrobiaceae bacterium
GCCGGACAGCTTTACACCTTTGCCGACGACGGCACCCTTTCCATTGATACGCGCCCGGCCTGCAACACCGTGCAATTGGGCTTCAGCAGCAACACCTCCGGAGTGTTTACATTCACCTTAACGGAAATAAACAATATCCCCGATGCCACCCTCGAAGACACCAAAACCGGCATGCGCACCAACCTGCAGGAAAAACCCTGCGAATTTACCTGGGATGTAAACGATGATGAAAAACGGTTTAAACTGCATTTAAACGCCGTGGGTATTGATGAAACAACCATCAGCAAAAGCAACATTTTGATTTACGCCGCCGATAATCAACTGCACATTACGGGAGCAAACCAAGGCAAGCTCACTATAACAGACCTGACGGGAAAAACAGTGATGCAAACAAATCTAAAAGGCCGGTCATCAATTCCTCTTAATCTCCAAAGTGGGATTTACATCGTACGATTGGCAAACGATACAAAAACGATAAGCCAAAAAATAAACACAAATTAATAAAATGCTTTGCGCCTTTGCGAGAAATATGGCACGCAAAGTCGCAAAGATGCTACAAGAATTGATAAACCGAAAAAATACATTGATATGAAAACGTATATAAAAGCAGCAGCAGCACTTTTCACAATCACATTATTAACCATTAACATCTCCGCACAAACCCCGCCTCCACCTAACGGAAATGGCGGCGCACCGTCAGGCGGCAACACCCCCGTTGGCGGCGGCGCACCCATTGCCGGTGGCATTGGCATTTTGCTGGCACTGGGCGCAGCTTATGGCGGGAAGAAGGTGTGGGATTACTTTAAGAAGCCTGGTGCAGATTTCTAAAATAAATGAAATATCACTTTCTGGCTTTTAAGTTTTTTAGATAAAATGTGGGCGTTACACCCGTAACTTTCTTAAATGTAGAATAAAACGTAACCCTATTGCCAAAGCCTACTTTTTCGGCGATAGCTTCCATGGTATATTTATCTTGTTCTTTTTCACCAAAGCAACGAAGCACCTCATTAATTCGGTATTCATTTATCAGGGCATTGAAATTTTTGCCATAATGAGAATTTATGAAAGCCGAAAGTTTCGATGTATTGGTATCAAGCATGTCCGCGAAGGCAGAAAGCGAAATTGAGGAATCGAGGTAAACTTTTTGCTCGTTAAGCATCGCTTCCATCTTTTTCACAACAGCTTCTTGTTCCTGTGATCCCTTCTCCGGTTTATGATTGTTACATACTACCGGCTGCAATCCTGCAATTTGCTTTTGCTTGTCAAGTAAAAGATGATAAGCATTATTCAGTTTCCGATTTCGTAAATGTAAAATCACTAAGAATAAAAATATCAATACCGATAAGGTTGTCAGCAGTATATTACGCTCGCCTGCCAATCGATTTTTTTGTAAGAGATAATCTATTTCCCGTTTCTTTTCGTCCACCTCGAATCGTCGCATCAATTTTTGTACTTCGGCATCATTGTGCGATTTCATCAAACTATCGCTCAACTGATGAAATACTTTCTGATGGCTTAGCGCAATCTGAAAATCACCGAGTGCTGCATATCCCAATGCCAATATTTCATTTCTTTCCATTTCATTTTCAAGGCTATTTTCACTTCCTGCAATTGCCGGGTTTTGCAGTAACATGGTGATGGCTTCATCCGGCTGCCCCCAATTCAAGAACAATCGGGCTTTATCATTGATAACGCCTGCCAGCCGGCGCTGCGCATTAATTTCTTTCAGCACATGTATTGCTTCATTATAGTATAACAATGCTGAATCATATTGCTCAAGCTTGCTGTACAATAACCCATGATTGCTCAATCCAACACCCAGCTCATTTTTGTTTCCGGTAAGCCTGGCAATGGCGAGTGCCTGATTAGAATAGTACAAAGCGCTATCGTATTCCTGCTTAAGCTGGTAGGCATTTCCAATGTTGCCATAGCTTGCATAGAGCAGTGAGGAATCAGCTATCTCTCTGGCCACCAGCAATGCCTTTCGATAGTTAACCAAAGCCTCGTTGGATTCCTTGCTATTAAAATAAACATTACCAATGTTATTAAAGTCAGCAGCAATCATGTGACGATTTTGCAAAGCCCTGTCAATTGCGAGGGTCTTGAGCAGGTATTTCATATAGGCACCCTGATCGCCCATGCGTGCATAAATAATACCAATATTAGAATACAGGTCCGATATCCCGGCTGAGTCTTCCAGGCCTTGTCTTATTTCCAGTGATTGTTGGTAATAGTTGAGCGCTTCAGGATAGTCTCCTTTTACCAGGTGGATATTGCCTAAAAGATACAATGCATGGCCGGTGGCTGGTTTATCATCCGTAAGTTTACTCATCACTAAGGCTTTGTTTACCAGCAGCCGGGCACTGTCAGGTTGCACAAATACCAGTTTTTGCCCCGTTCTGAGTAAATGATTTAACGTTTCATCGGAGGCATCATCCGGCCCTGCAAAGGCATCGCCCAATAAACTTTGAATGAAGAAAAACAGTATCACATTGTAAATCCCTAACCTTCGATTCATGTCATTTAATTTGATGCAAAAAAATAAAATTATTGCTTTACGAGCACTAAAAATATATCTGTTAATCTCATGGTGCTGTTTTTAAAATACTTAGATTAATAGATTAAATGCTCCCCAACTTGGACAAGTCAAAACCAAAAAGGAGAGGGTTTCAAAAAATGGCGAGTTACTGGTTTTGGCTTCTCCAAGTTGTCAGGCAAAATTTAAAATGGTTTCATTTTTATTTAGTACCTAATATTTTTGATCTTACTATTTGTAAAATAATGGCTTATAAATTTTGCAAAAGTAACTTCCGATTCAACTTCTGCCAAAAAATGACAGAAACTGAATCGGAAGTTACCAAAAGACTTTTTGGTTTCAACCCGGCAACAGCGTAGAAGAAATTTGTAAAGAATGATAATTCTTTACAACTCCGGACTTCATTCATTTTGGTTAAAGCATAGTTTTGAAATGCCTTTTTTGCAATTCAGAAAAGTAACAGAGCTATATCAAATTAAGAAAACATAAAAAATAGGAGAACATTAAATGAAAATGAAAAATCTAACACGAAAAGTACAATTGTTTTTAGTATGTTGCCTTTTTGTTCCTTGCATAGCAATTGGACAATACTCCATGCAGTTTAACAGCAGCAGTTCAGATTATGCATTAAAGACCGGTGTGGATTTTGCCAGTAGTGTGAATACACTTACCATGGAGTTCTGGGTTAGTCCGGTGGCTCTTAATCAGTACAGCATCATAGCCAATCTTCGCTACAAGTATATTGTAAATGGAAACTGGTCTGACGCAAAAAGAATGATTCCCTACATTGACACCGATAATCAGATTAAAATAGCTATCAGTAAACATTACACAAATGTTGGGGATCTGCAATTTCGGGAAACTGGAGTTTTTTTTAGTTCGGCGGAAGAATGGCATCATGTGGCAATCATGCTGGACGGTAATTATAGTTATGTATATGTTGATGGGGTACTTGTTTTGAGTAGTTTGGCTATGAACGGGGCTTTTGTACTTTCTGCTGGTAATGAATATTCACTATCGTTGGCAGCGGAATATGCTCCACTTTCGGGTTCAGTATCTCAATATTCCAATGTGCAGATAGAAGAATTTCGAATTTGGAAAACGATTCGGACATTTTCTCAAATCAATGCCAATATGTACAATGAAGTGACCCCGGACGCCAATCTGGTATTTTACTACAAATTTAATGAAGGAAGCGGAAGCAGTTTAACGGATGCCAGCTCATATTCAAATGATGCCACCTTATTTGGCTCTCCATCCTGGAATGCTGTTTCAGCCCCCTCGACACAGGCAAGCAATCTGGTATTGTCTGAGCAGACATCATCGAGTATAAAAGTTTCATGGACAAATGGAAACGGAAGTAAGCGTGTCGTTTTTGCCAGGCAGGGAAACAGCGGTTCAACATCACCGACAGATGATGTTTACTACACAGCAAATTCCACCTTTGGAGGCGGCACTGCCATCGGTAACTGGTACTGCGTCTATAACGGTTCGGAAAATAATGTGATTGTCAGTGGTTTATCTTCTAATACAGATTATATTTTCCAGGTTTTTGAATATAATGGAATTCTTCATGAAACTGAAAAGTACAATGCTAACACGGCCACGGATAATCCCAAGAGTACTTCTACAAATAGTGCTGTTTCTGATTACGGACTCACTTTTGACGGAACGGATGATTATGTAACACTGCCTAATGCACTCTATTCTGAAAACTTATCCGGCGGCACGGCAATCACCATCGAATATTGGTTTAAAGGAACCGTATTGCAGTCTCCAGTCAGATTTCAGTATGGGGGTGACTATCTTATCGCAGGTTGGGATGCAGGAACACCGGAATTTGTTATTTCCTCCGATGGTGGTGGCGTATCTAGTGGAGTTGATATACTCGGAGCAGAAGATGAAGAATGGCATCATGTAGCTTGTGTCTGGTCTAAGGGCGGCACGATGGTAACTTATGTGGATGGTGCAGTATCAGCCTCAAGGGCGGCAGCGAATGTGAACCTTCCAGGCATTGAACAGGGAGCCTGGTTGGGCAGTTCCAGTGGAACATCTGAATTTACGAACGGGCAAATGGATGAAGTGCGTATTTGGAGCACTGCACGTACCCAGCAAGAGATTCAGGATAATATGAGCAGTGAACTCGCCGGAAACGAGAGCGGTCTTGTGGCTTACTACAGAATGAATGAGGGGAGCGGAACAAGGCTTTATGACAATCATTTGAGTTCTACTTATGATGGAACCATCAATGGGCCAAGCTGGTCAACACCGGGAGCACCATTTGAAAATAGCTCAGAACCAACCTCTCAGGCAAGTTCCATTACATTTTCAGATGTGAACTGGAATCAGATGACAGTCAACTGGACGCGTGGAGATGGTTCAAACTGTATCGTTTTTGCCAAACAGACCAATACCGGCAGTACTGAACCTATTGACGGCACAAGCTATACCGCGAATTCCACTTTCGGCTCCGGTACACAAATCGGCTCTACGGGTTGGTTTTGTGTTTATAATGGTGCCTCAAATTCGGTTACCGTTTCGGGACTTTCAGCCACGACAGATTATATTTTCCAGGTGTTTGAACAGAATGGAAACGGCGTTTCTTCGAATTACCTGACTACAACTGCCACGGACAATCCCAAATCGCAAGCCACAGCAGCCATTACCGAACCAACGACACAGGCGAGTTCAATTGTTTTTTCGCCGGTTTCTTATACTACGATGACAGCCTCCTGGACAAATGGCAATGGCTCTTCCAGGGCTGTATTTATGAAGCAGGCAAATACCGGTACTACCTCTCCTGTAGATAATACGACTTACACTGCTAATACAGTGTTTGGTTCCGGCACTCAGGTAGGCAGCGGCTGGTATTGTATCTACAATGGTACAGGCACTTCTGTATCAGTAACAGGACTTTCTGTTTCTACAGATTATATCGTCCAGGTTTTTGAGTACAATGGAAATGCAGGCGCGGAAAATTATCTGACATCCACAGCCACGGACAATCCCAAATCGCAGGCAAGTCTCACCATTACCGAACCAACGACACAGGCGAGTTCGATTGTTTTTTCATCAGTTGCAATTACTGAAATGACAATTTCCTGGGCAAACGGAAATGGTTCACACAGGGCAGCATTTATTAAGCAGGCAAATTCAGGAACAGCCTTACCGGTTGATAACATATCTTACACAGCAAATACCACATTCGGTTCCGGAACTCAAATCGGTTCCTCCGGCTGGTATTGTGTTTATAACGGTACAGAAAACTCGGTTTCAGTTGATGGTCTTTCTTCAACTACAGATTATATTTGTCAGGTTTTTGAATATAACGGATATGCCGGAGCTGAAGATTATCTAACCAGCACTGCCGGCGATAATCCAAATACAACAACTACAATCGACCAATTATACTACGCTCTTTCTTTTGATGGAACGAATGATGATGTGACTTTGCCAAATACACTCTATTCATCGAATTTCAGCAATGGCTCTGCTATTACGATTGAATATTGGTTTAAAGGAAGTCAATTACTATCACCGGTGCGTTTTCAATCTGGCGGAGGTTATCTTGTAGCCGGATGGTCTGATCCGCCTCAATTTATTATTAGTACTGATGGAGGAACCAGTGGGGTGGCAATAAATGGAACCGGGGATAATGTGGAAGACGGGGCTTGGCATCATATAGCTTGCGTATGGCAGAAGAATACTACAAACGGATTCCAGGCTTATTTGGATGGCGCAATCTCAGAACAAAAAAATTCAGGAAATGTCAATCTGCCCTCCATCAGCAGTGGTGCCTGGCTTGGTTCTATTGGTAATGGTGAATATTTGAACGGTCAGCTTGATGAAGTAAGGATATGGAATGTAGCCCGCACAGCGGAGCAGATTCAGGATAACATGTTTAGCAGCCTGGTTGGTAACGAAAGCGGTTTGGTAGCCTACTATCAGATGAGTGATGGCAGCAGCACCACACTAAGCGATAACAAAACATCCGGAACGGCATACGACGGCACGATTAACGGCGCAACATGGACAACACCCGGGGCACCGCCACCCCTCACCTGGGAGGGTACTTTAAACCCAACCTGGAATACAAAGGGAAACTGGGATTATTACACCCTGCCCAATTCATTTACTGATGTGGTGATCGCAAACACAGCCAACCAACCGGTGATTGCCAGCAGCACGGGACTTTCCTGCAAGAACCTTACGGTGAACTCAGGCGCCACAATTACCGTTAACTCCGGCGGCTCGCTTATCACCTACGGAACAATCGCCAACAGCGGCACCATCAACGTAAAGCAATCCATCGCCGAAGACAATGCCTGGCATCTGATTGCCATGCCCAATGCGGTTACTACTGCCAACACATTTAATGGGATGTACTTGCAGCAATGGAACGAGAATACTGGCCTCTGGAGTGATGTTACTGATCCGGCAGCTGTGCTGAACCCCCTCCAGGGATACAGCCTCTGGGTACCAAATGGTTCTAAAATGGATTTCACCTACACCGGAACACCCAATACGGGAAATCAGAACATAGCCATCAGCGCCAGCGGAACAGGTGAAAACAAATGGATGAATTTTATGGGCAATCCCTACCCGTCTTATTTGGACTGGGGAACCGTTAGCGGCTATGGCACAAAGTACACCTGGAACGGTACGGCATACACCACATACACTGAAGCTGGTATTGGAAGTGGCTCGCAATATGTGGCTCCCATGGAAGCCTTCTTTATTTACAAAGATGCCGGTGTGGCCGATAATTTCAGCCTTACCAACGCCATGCGCACCCACCAGCCTGCCGGTAAAAAAACCGGTGAAAAGGGCTTGCAAAACGGACTGGTGCTATATGCTTCAAACGGCAGTTACAACGACGACCTGTGGATTGTATTTGATGAGAATGCAACAGAAAATTTTGAGCTGGAACGCGATGCCTGGAAAATCCTCAGCAGCACCCATGGCCTTTCGCAGCTATGGACGGTGAGCAATGATGGCAATCTTGCTGTGGATGTCCGACCCGAAACCGAAACTATTCAACTGGGCTTTGCCAACGACCAGGCCGGGGTTTACAGCATCAGCCTCAAAGAAATCGAAGGCATCGGAAAAGCCACACTGGAAGACACCAAATCCAACACCTTCCACAACCTGCAAAATGGAGCTTACGAATTTGCATGGGAAGTTACCGATAATGAAATGCGATTTAAACTGCATTTAAATGCCGTGGGTATCGAGGAAACCCCGGATAGCGAAAACGGCATATTTATTTATACGGCCAATGGAAATATTTACATCACAGCATCGGAGCATGCTCCGATGCATGGAAATGTAAATAATCCGGGAGGGACAGCGCAGCATGCTGCGCTGACCGTAACCAACATCATGGGTCGTGTTGTCTTGCGGCAGAATATTAATCTTTCCGCTTTAACAGTCATCCCGGCCAACCTGCAAACAGGCATTTACCTGGTAAACGTTCAAAATGAAAAAGAAATTAAGACAGAGAAAGTATTCATCAAATAATAACCAACCCCCTCCCGGCCTCCCCCAATTGGGGGAGGAGCAGGCAATCTCCCGGGAGAGTACCTTTCTCCCCCTTGAGGGGGAGATGTCGAAGACAGAGGGGGCGGGGTCAAAAATATAAGATGTCCGATGTCAGATATAAGATATGAAATATATTGCAGTTTTCAAATTGGAGAGACGATTAACGCTGTTTTGTACAATCAAATATCAAAAATCAAACATCGGACATCTGACATCAAAAAACAGATAGCGAAAACATAAAACAACAATAACATGAAAAACATCATCAAATCTTTAGCAACACTCATCACCATTACACTTTTAACCATTAACTTCTCCACAGCCCAAACGCCTCCCCCACCCAATGGCGGCAGCGATCCATCACAGGGCGGCAACACCCCCGTTGGTGGCGGCGCACCCATAGCAGGCGGCATAGGCATTTTGATGGCGCTGGGCGCAGCTTACGGCGGCAAGAAGGTGTATGACTTCAGGAAAAGGAATTTAGCGGATTAAAGCTTTACATGTAAGCATATTAAAATCCCGGTTGAAAATATTTTCGGCCGGGATTTATTTTGGAATAACTGGCAGGATACTGTTGAAAAAATATGTGGTTCAGTGATTTCTTGCAGAAAATTGATTCAAATCAACTACCTTTGATGTATATGACCATTTAATACATCAAAAAGTTGCGCTATGGAACCAATCAGGATTATTATCACAAACGACATTAAAATGATACCTGCCGTGCAGGCTGCAGCTCATGCTTACGGAAACCTTCTTGGATTCTCTGATCTGGAATGTTTCAATATTGAAGTTGTGTGTGAGGAACTGCTGAGCAATGTGATCAGGTATGACTTTTTGCCCGAACAGGTTGAAGATATCGATATTGAATTGAGCAAAACAGACCTTGGCCTCAGGTTGAAAATCCTGTCGAAATGCATCCCCCTGGACATCAGCAAAATTGTTTCTTATCAAAAGGTGAAGGCTTCAGATATAATCGAACAGAAAACCACCGGCCTGGGAACGCTTCTCGTTAAAAATCTGGTAAACAAAACACATTTTGAAAACCATGGTAAAGACGGACAGGAAATTACGGCAGAAATTTTTCATGCTCACAACCCAGCCCCCGGAACAATTCAGGAAAGCCCGGGACCTGAAAACAAACACACCGCTCTGAAATATTTCATCAGACGCTTAATACCGGACGAATCCCAGACCGTTTCCAAACTGGCATATATTGCCTATCACTCCACGTATATTTATGAAACGATTTATTACCCGGACAGAGTAAGAAAGCTGAATGAACAAAATGAGCTGATGAGTTATGTGGCCGTTAAAGAAGACGATCATGAAATAATTGGCCACTGCGCCAATGTAAAGGATGAAAATTCAAACATGTATGAAATAGGGATCGCTTTTGTGCATCCTGATTACCGGGGTCATGGCTGCCTGAACGAGCTGATGATTTACCAGCTGGAAGAATGCAGAAAAAATAAGATTGACGGTGCATTTGCCCACGCAGTAACCAAACACCCTTACAGCCAAAAATCGCTTATAAAAATAGGGCTCCTGGAATCAGCCCTGATGGTCAGCTATGTAACGCCGGTTGAAATGACAGCCATAGAAGGCAAGCCCATAAGGGAAAGCCTGCTTTTCATGTATAAATCTTTAAAATCAAATTATTCAAAAACCGTATATGTACCTCCACATCACCGCGAGATCATTGAGCGTATATACAAACACACTGGCGTGGAGCCAAATTATATATCATCTAATACAGCAACGGAAACTGAGGTGCCACACACCACAATCAAAGTAAAAACCGATGCCTTCCTCAGCTCCAAAATTTTTATCAACAATTACGGTCAAGATGCCGTTCCTAAAGTATGGCATACACTGAAATCGCTGTGTGTTGACAGGATTGAAACCATTTACCTGAATCTACCCACCAACAAACCCGAATCGGCAGTGCTTTGCAGTGAATTTGAAAAAATGGGTTTCTTCTTTGCAGGAATTCAGCCCGGATTCGATAATAACGATTGGCTTGTATTGCAATATCTCAACAATCAGATTTACCCCTACGAAACGCTTAACTTTGCTACCGATTTTGGAAAAATGCTGGCTGAATATGTGAAGTCCTGCGACCCGAATTTAAAGAAATAAAGGCTTTCTGATTACGCATTTACCAGTTATTTTAGTTTTAAACGCTCCGACATATTGGATGAATTGAGTTAAACCGGAAGATTAAGCCAAACCACTTTTCAAGGCTAAGCCGGCTTTAATCATCATGATTAAACCGGTTTTTTTGTTGATCCCATTTCTTATAATTGGCAATGAAAAACGAGGGCAGAACGCCGGTATATTTTTTAAAAGCTTTGATAAACACATTTCGGTTGGCAAATCCAGATTTCCGTGCAAGTGCCTCCTGAGTCCGGTTTGCGGTGTAGCCCGAAATAATCAGCCGGATAGCTTCTTTGATGCGGTGCTGGTTGATAAAATTGGGAAAGGTGGTTTTTAACTGCTTGTTTATTGCCTTCGAAAGATAGGTTCGGTTGGTGTTAAGCTGCCCAGCCATGTGTGCAATTGTCAGCCCGGGATCAAGAAAAGGCTTTTGCTTTTCCATCACAATTTTTAGTTGTTTGATAAGCTGCTTATGCTGAATCAGTTCATCCTCATTTGCCATATCAGTTAATGTGCTGTTTCCGTTTTCCGGTGTGGGCATGGTGTCCGTAAGCTCATTTTCAAGTGATTTCCTTACAAGCTCCAGCTTTGAGAAGTATAATTTTCGGTAAAGCAGCAGAACGACGACCAGAATAGCCAACAGCACAATCAGGCCTGATCCTAATAAAACAATCCTTTGCCCTGATCGCTGTAATTCGAGCCGGGTAAGCTCCTGGTTGTATTCAGCCAGAATAATCAGTGAGCCGGCAAAGTGCTTTTGTGATTGCAGCGAATCTTCAATTTTATTGAATCTATCGCTGTATTGCAAAGCCAGGGGATAATCTCCCCGTTTGACGAAAATATCAGCAAATAAGCTGTAAATCTCCGGTATAAACCTGTATTCGCTAAACCGAAGCGAATCGTCCGGAACGAGCTGCTTTGCCAGGCTCAGTGCGTCATTGGGCTTTCCCTGCATTAAAAGCAAACGCGCTTTGATGTAAAGATACTCCTGCCTCACATCTTCGTAAATGTCATCAGCAGGATATGCCGCTACTTCATTTAAGCGTTGCCAGGCAGTTGTCAGGCTGTCGGAAAGCAGCGCAGTTTCGGCCAGTTTAATTTTTGTATATCCCAGGGTATTATAGCGATATGAGGTGTGCAGATTTCGATCGGCAAGTTTTAACGATTTGTTGAACCACTTCCGGGCTTCGTGCAGGTCATTCTGCTTCATGGCGATTTGCCCCAGGTTATTCATCATTACGTAAGGCCGGAAATAATTCCAATTATCCTCAACAATGTATTGTTGAAGCAATTCCTGATACACCTCTGCAGCCTTGCTGAATATCCCTGCATTGTAATAGATATCGCCCATCAGATTGATGATATTCCGGTAACCTTCTCCGCGGATATCCGGTGGTGTCATATCGCGGTATCTGAGCAAATAGATCATGGCTGAATCATATTGCTTTTTCGCCAGATAAAAGCGAGCCCTTCTGAATTCCACATTGTTAATGTCGTCGATGCGCTGATGTTTCTCAGCAATTTCGTAGGCTTGTTCAAACAGGTCGGTTTCCATTTTACCGGAGTGCATTGCCAGGAACAACAGCGAATGAAAATGTGCGATTTCATCCTTTTTCTCTGTCAGGGCAAAAAGCTGGCCGGCCAATTTCATTTTGGACTGATAATCCGCAACATGGGAAACTGAATCGTACAAAAGCTGTATTTGTTGCCTGAACACTTCCCCCTCCGAGTTCCTGACTTGCAACAAAAAATCGCTGCTATCAGCGGTTTGAGAAGCAGCAGACGGCCAAAATGATAAATAACATAATACCAGACCTATCCACGAAAATTTCATATTTCTCTGCCCAAAAATGTTGTTAAGATTGGTAAATCCTTACAAAGTTAAAACGAATTAGCAGCAATACTAAAAAAATATTAATGAATTTTACTAAGGAGTTTGACGGGTATGGGACACACCTGATTAAAAAACACTTTTTTGCAACGCTTTAATTATCACTTAAACAACATTTTAATATTAATTCAAAAACAGGAATAGCATGAAAAAGAACATTACACTTATTTTGTTTGCACTTTTGGCCATTTCAGCAGCCACATTCGCCCAAAGCGTGGGCATTAACTCAACTGGCGCAGCACCAGATGCTTCCGCTATGCTGGATGTAAGTTCAACCACCAAAGGATTTCTTGCACCAAGAATGACGGCTGAACAACGAGGACTGATTTCCTCTCCCGCAACCGGACTTTTAGTTTACCAAACCGATGGCACCGCCGGGTATTACTATTATAATGGCTCGGTTTGGACGCAAATCGGGGCTGCTTCAGGTTCAACCCAATGGACAACTACGGGAAGCGATATTTATTATAATTCTGGAAATGTCGGCGTCGGGACGACAAATCTGCAAGGAAGATTGACTATTGGCGGGTTTGGACATGGTGTAGCAGCAGGTATAACAATGATCCCGGATAATAATACTGCAGGTGGACACTATATGACATTTACAAACGCTGGGTATACAACAGCTATTGGAAGTATTGCAAGAGGTCCTGGCAATACCGTGGTTTACAACACATCATCCGATTACCGATTAAAGGAAAATGTTGTCAACATCAGTGCGAATGAAGCCAAATCAAGGTTGATGTCATTACGACCGGTGGAGTATAACTATATTTCTGACGAGAATAAAACAGTCATCTCAGGTTTTTTGGCACATGAGATGGCCGATGCAGGATTTGCCAATGGCGTAATCGGAGTGAAAGACGCCGTAGATAAAGACGGAAAACCAATCTATCAGGCAATTGATACAAAATTCCTTATTCCCGAAATGGTTAAAGTAATCCAGGAGCAGCAGACCGAGATAGACGCGCTGAAAAAGGAGCTGGATGAAATAAAGAAAATGATCCAATACAAAAAATAGGAGCAATGAAAAAGATAATCACAACTATACTTCTAATGGCATGGGGGATTAGCTCCTTTGCACAGGGCATATTCAACGATGGTGCATACATCGTGAGCCAGACAGGCAGCTACTGGGTGGTGGATGATGGTGATTTTACCTTGACGAGCCTGAGTGCCTCCAACCTGGCGCAAATGGCGCACCTGACCATCATGGACGATGCCTCACTTACGCTTGATGCGACATCGGCATCATCGCACCTTACGGTCAGCGGTGATCTGACCATAAACTCAGGCGGAAGCCTCACAGTAAAAAGTACGGCCAATGGAACAAGTTCGCTGATCGTTGAAGGCACCCCAAGCGGTAATATTACTGTTGAGAGGTACCTCACTCCCGATAAATGGCATTACATCGCCGGACAGACTAACATAACCGGCAACTTCAGCACACTGAACATGGGACTGACCGGTGGCGCCGGCAATGACCAGTTTTATTACTGGGACGAATCCCACCAGGATGGCGGAACAACCGGTTATTGGATAGATATCCTGAATGGCAATGGCAGCGGCTCCCTGATGTCAACCATGGGTTTTGTGGATTGCAAAGGCTATGCAATCACGTATAAAACAGATGCAGAAACCCTTGCGCTGAGTGGTGTTCCATTTACGTCCAATCAAAGCATCACGCTTACAAAAACTACCAACAGCAGCAACCCGGGCGCCAACCTGGTGGGCAATCCCTTCAGTTCAACCATCGCCATCAACAGCAATGCGGATGGCGACAATAATTTTATTAATCAGAACCTTGCCGCACTTGATGATGCCTACACCGCCATTTATGTGTGGAACGAAAGTGTGGATTGGAGCGGTGGCAACGCCGATTA
>CAYNDN010000064.1:0-2728 GCA_964395075.1 uncultured Lentimicrobiaceae bacterium
GGCCGGGCAAAAGATCAGCAACGGCATAAAAGGCATGATATACGGCGAACGCGGGGTTTGGCGCCCGGGTGATACGCTGTTCCTCACTTTTGTAATGGATGATGTAACCAACAAATTACCAGATGATCACCCGGTGGTTTTTGAACTGATCAATTCGCGTGGTCAACTGGCAAAGCGGGAGGTGAAAACCTCCGGTGTAAGAGGTTTTTACGTTTTTAAACCGGTTACCGACCCAGACGATCCCACCGGAAAGTGGACAGCAAAGGTTAAAGTGGGTGGTGCATCATTCAGCAAATCGCTAAACATCGAAACCATAAAACCCAACAGGCTTAAAATAAACCTGGATTTTAACCGGGAAATTCTGATGAAAAATGAGCAAGGACAAAAAGCCAGTTTGGATGTAAAATGGCTACATGGTGCGGATGCTGCCAACCTGAAAGCACTGGTAAAGGTAACTCTTTATGCTTCGAATTATAGCTTTGATGATTACGAGAATTTCACCTTCCGGGATGCTTCCAAAAACTATTATCCATCGGATTACACTGTTTTCAAAGGCCGGCTGGATGCTGCAGGAAAAGCAACATTCCCTCTTGATATGCAGGTAAATCATGGTGCTCCCGGCATGTTGCGGGCGGTTTTTAATACCCGTGCTTTTGAAGAAGGAGGTGATTTTTCAACAGATGTATTCTCAAAACCTTATGCGCCATTTAAAAGGTTTGTGGGCATCCATGTTCCGGATGGCGGCGATTATAGAAATATGTTGGCAACCGACACTTCACATACCGTTGAAGTGGTTACAGTTGATCATAATGGCAAGCCTTTGTCGGTGGAGAACCTGGATATACGTATTTATAAAGTAAACTGGCGCTGGTGGTGGAGTTCGGGCTCCGACAATCTGGCTTCATGGATACGCGGTGAAGATTCAGATCTGGTGATGGCCAAAACCATATCCACCGAAAACGGCCACGGCACTTTCGACTTCAAAATAGATTATCCCGGCTGGGGCCGGTATTTTATCCAGGTAATCGACCGGGACGGAAAACACAGCACAGGAATTCCGGTTTATGTGGACTGGCCCTCATACATCAGCAGAAAAAACAGAACCAGCAGGGCAGGAGCAACCATTTTGAACTTAAATTGCGACAAGGAAAAATACCATCCCGGCGAACGGGCTACCCTTACTTTCCCGGTTGCAGAAAATTCAAGGGCACTCATCAGCCTTGAAACAGGCAGTGATGTGCTCAAATACTGTTGGGTTGATGCAACAGAAATTTCAAACGGATTTTCCTTTGAAGTAACTGGTGAAATGGCTCCAAATGTGTTCGCTTATGTAACAGTTGTTCAGCCGCATGCCCAAACCATCAATGACCTTCCCATCAGGATGTATGGCGTAATTCCGGTTTCGGTGGAGGACCCGGAAACCATCCTGAAGCCTGAAATCAAAGCCCCTGTGGAAGTCCGGCCCGAATCGGAGTGGGAATTCAGCATCAGCGAAGCCGGTGGAAAACCCATGACCTATACCGTTGCTGTGGTGGATGAAGGATTACTTGGCCTCACCCGGTTTAAAACACCGGACCTCTGGCAGAACTTCTATGCCCGCGAAGCTTTGGGGGTAAAAACGTGGGACCTCTTTGATGAGGTGCTGGGTGCTTATGGCGGAAAATTGCAGAAAGTGCTGGCCATAGGTGGCGATGATGCTGCTGATGTGGACGAAAACAAAAAACCCAACAGGTTTAAGCCGGTGGTGGATTTTCTGGGACCATTCACACTATCGAAAAACAAAACCGACTACCATACCCTGAAGATGTCGAATTACATTGGCTCCGTAAAAATCATGGTTGTTGCAGGGCACGAAGGAGCGTACGGATCGGCAGACACAACCATTCCCGTGAGGCAGCCACTCATGGTGCTGCCCACAGCACCACGTGTAATCGGGCCTGGAGAAGAATTCAGCCTGCCTATTTCGGTGTTCGTGATGAAGGAAGGTATAAAAAATGTAAAAATAAAGGTGGCTACCAAAGGGCCGATTCAGGTTGCCGGATCAGAATCTTCGGAAATCAGCTTTGAAAAAACAGGTGAGCAGATGGCCTATTTCAGGCTTGCCACCGATTCAGTTGAAGGAAGTGCTGAAATTACTGTTACCACAACATCAGGCAACGAATCGGCATCAGCAACCATCAACCTCGAAGTGAAAAACCCCAACGAATTTATTTCGCGGGTCGAAACCATCGTGCTGAAAGAAGGCGAATCCAAAACCATCGACTACGACTTTTTTGGAACGGAGGGAACAAACAGCGGAACCATCGAGGTTTCTGCCATGCCCTCATTCAATCTGGAAAAAAATCTGCAACATCTTATCCGCTATCCTTATGGCTGTGTTGAACAGATTACATCATCCGTCTTCCCTCAGCTTTTCCTGGATGATCTAACGAACCTGAGCTCCAAACAAAAGACCCAAATCCGCAACAACATCACCAAAGCCATTCGTAAGCTGCGTCAGTTTCAGGTTTCGGGCGGTGCCATGAGCTACTGGCCGGGCAGGCCCTATGTTTCCGATTGGGGAAGTTCTTATGCCTGGCATTTTCTACTGCTGGCCGAGCAAAAAGGATACTTGGTGCCCTCAGGGTTTAAAAAGCGCTGGCAGGACTGGCAATATACCATGGCTTCGGATTTTGAATACAAATCAAAATACAAACGGTAATTCTTTCCGGCGGAGCAATCGCATCTC
>CAYNDN010000064.1:2738-13949 GCA_964395075.1 uncultured Lentimicrobiaceae bacterium
GGCACAACGAGCTCTCACAAACCTACAGGCTTTACACACTGGCACTCTCCGGTAAGCCAAACCTGAGTGCTATGAACCGCCTGAAAGAACAGGAGGGTTTGAAGCCGATTTCCATGTGGCGACTGGCTGCCGCGTACCTGCTGGCCGGCATGCCCGAAGCTGCCGAAGACATCACCCAAAACCTCTCCTCTACTGAAACCGAAGATTATAAATATCCGGGTATGACCTTTGGCTCTTCCATACGCGATATGGCCATGATCCTGGAAACACTGGTGTTGATGGAAAAAGATGAACAGGCCTTTGAACTGGCGACTACACTGGCTGAAAGATTGCGCACCGATTACCTGAGCACGCAAACAGCCGCTTTTGGTTTGTACGCCATGGCACGGTTTGCGGAATCTGCCGGGAAAAACAACGATAACAATTTTGCTTTTGAGATAGCCGGGAAAAGGGAAAAGGTCAATTCGATGATGCCGGTTTACAGTATCGATGTCATGGAGCAAAAATCCAAATCGATCAAGCTGGAAAACCTCTCCCGAAACAACCTCTACATCACCAAAACCATTACAGGGAAACCACTGCAGGGCAACCTGCTTAACGAATCGAAAAACCTGGAAATGACTGTTAAATATGTGAGCATCGATGGAAAATCGCTTGATGTTTCGCAACTTAAGCAGGGAACCGACTTTGAAGCTGAGGTTATAGTGAAAAACCCAGGATTGATGGGCAATTATAAAAACCTGGCACTTGCCCAGGTATTTCCTTCAGGATGGGAAATCCTGAATGTGCGATACACCGGGGCCGGTGAAACATCCAAAAGCGACAGCTACGATTACCAGGATATCCGTGACGATAGGGTTTACACATTCTTCAGTTTACGAACCAATAAATCTGCCACCTTTAAAATTTCGCTGAATGCGGCTTATGCCGGAAAATATTTCATGCCCGGAACGGTTTGCCACGACATGTACGACAACCGGATTTATGCCAGGAAGAAGGGGCAGATGGTTGAGGTTGTGAAGTAGTAACTTCCTGCTCTGATTCAACCATTATTTGGCATTAGTTGAACCGGAAGTTACCCATGCAAGATTTATAATTACATTTTTGATGAATTTAAGGCATGGGATCAAGGAACTGAATCATAATGACTTAACCTCAATAAATCAAGAAAATTTTAGTAGGAAAAATAATCATTGGGAATATGTTTTGCCCCGTCATTTATGGCGGGGTTAAATAATATACAAACAATAGATTAATCAAAATCCAGGCCTGAAGGACGTGGCAACATATTTTATCATTTTGCGAATTAAGCAGGCTTAATTGTTTTTTTTTGAAATCATACTCTACCTATGTGTATATTTGCTCTTGCACAGAAAGAACCTGAAATTTATAAAATAAAATATGAAAACTAAGTTCGTAACAGGCAACAACCTGCTGAAGCAAGCATTAGAAGCAAAAAACACCCTGATTCATCAAGCAAATACCAATGCCATTTTAATGCTCGGCTGCGACGAAAACAATTTAACTGCGAATGATTACATCCAACTGACTGATTCGTCAATTCCCGTTTTTGGAGGAATTTTCCCACAAATAATCTACGGCAACAAAAATTATTTACAAGGGGTCTTGCTTATCGGCCTGGAAGATATTCCTAAAATTTCAGTGATCAAAAACATCAGTAATCCACACCTCGATTTTGAAGAACACCTTGATGATTCCATACTGGATGAAGAATATAAAACCTTTTTTGTATTTGTAGATGGCTTTTCAGGACGCATTGCTGATTTCATTCAAGGCCTGTTTAATGTTTATGGTATCGAAATGAATTTTATTGGGGGTGGTGCCGGAAGCCTGAGCATGCAACAAAAGCCATGTATTATTACCAATGAAGGCTTGCTTGAAGATGCCGCTGTGGTGGCTGCAATGAAAGCCGGGAGCAGCATTGGTGTAAAGCATGGGTGGGAATCGCTAAGTGGCCCTTACAAGGTTAGCCTCTCAGCAGGCAATCTTGTACAAATGCTTGAAAACAAACCCGCTTTTGAAATTTACCGTGAAGTAGTTGAGCAGGATTGTGGCGACAAAATTAATGCGGAAAACTTTTTTGAGAAAGCAAAAGCCTACCCCTTTGGGATCAGCAAACTTGGTGAGGAAAAAATTGTACGCGATCCCATTGTGGTGAAGGAAAACGGATCGCTACTTTGCGTGGGTGAAGTACCTCAGAATACATTCGTGGATATTTTAATAGGAAACCCCAACTCGCTTATTGAAGCCACGAGGCAGGCTGTGACTCAGGCACAGGAAAACACACCCGAAACAACAACTCCCAAACACCTATTCTTTATCGATTGTATTTCCAGGGTTCTGTTCCTGGAGGATGATTTCTCAAAAGAACTTGATGCAGTTGCCGATTACGGACTCCCCGTTGTTGGGGTGCTGACGCTTGGCGAAATTGCCAACAGTGGCAGAGACTACCTTGAGTTTTATAATAAAACGGCTGTTGTTGCCTTAATCGAAAATCTATGATATCATCAACCGATCAAATCCAGATTTTATACGAAATTGCTTTAACCATCGGCGAAGGCAAAAACCTCAAACAAGCTGCCAACAAAGCTCTATCAGTATATTTAAGGAAGCTTAATTGTTTTGCAGGTGCAGTTTTTCAGCAGGAGCAAATTGAAAATTTATGCTGGTATAAAAAAATAGGTTCAATTCCTTCAAGAATTGATCGCATTGAGGCATTCAAAAAAGCAACCGGAGCTTTGCCCTTATCTGTTCAAAATTGCAGCAAACCCATCAGCCCGGACCAAATACCGGGATTTTCAACCTATGAAGGAAATATCCACACCTATATTATGAATCTTCCTGGTTTTGGCCTGCTCATTATGGTAAAAAAAGGTGCCAGGCTACCTGATGACTTTATAATGAGCCTGAAACCACTCAACAAGAAGCTGGCCGATGCATTGCACGCGTTTACTGTTGAAAATAAGCTCAACCTTCAATCTGCTGCACTGGAGGCTTCTTCAAATTCAATCCAGATCACCGATGTAAATGGATATATAAGTTGGGTAAATGAGGCCTGGTGTAATCTGAATGGATACACAAAAGAAGAGGTTCTGGGAAAATACAGCAACCTGGTTAAATCGAATGAGCACAGCGGTGACTTTTACAAAACGATGTGGGAAACCCTCATGCAGGGCAAAACATGGATTGGCGAAATTACCAACCAAAAAAAGGATGGCGAAAAATACATTGCCGAGATTAACATCACGCCGGTTTTTGATGGCAACAACCAGATTACGCATTTTGTAGGTATCAGCCAGGATGTTACCGAAAAAAGAAATGCAGAAGAACGCCTGAAAGAAAATGAAGCTATGCTGAGCACATTGGTTGAAACCATCCCCGATTTGGTGTGGCTTAAGGATGCTGCCGGAATGTACCTGGCGTGCAACCCCAAATTTGAAGATTTCTTTGGAGCCAAAGAATCTGAAATTATCGGGAAAACCGACTATGATTTTGTGGACCAGGAAACCGGTGATTTTTTCAGGCAGCATGATAAAAAAGCCATGCATGCAGGAAAGCCCACTGTGAATGAAGAAGATGTAACATTTGCCTCCGATGGACATAAAGAATTGCTGGAAACCATTAAAACCCCCATGTACGACAGCGATGGAAATGTAATCGGCGTGCTGGGAATTGCCCGTGATATTACCGAACGAAAACTTGCCGAAGAAGCCCTGAAAGAAAGCAAAGAACGTTTTGAACAAATGGCCAACCTTTTACCACAACCTATATGGGAGGTAGCCCCCAACGGCAAGTTTACTTATGCCAACAAAGCCGGATACGAAATTTTTGACTACACCCCTGACGATATTAAAAAAGGCCTCAATTTCCTGAAAGTAATTTCCCCAAAAGATCAAAAGCGCATAGTGATAAATTTTCAGAAAAAACTCCAGGGGCTAAAAACCGAAGAATTGGAATACGAATGTGTGAAACGAACCGGAGAAACCTTTCCATCCATGATTTATACTTCCCCGATTATAAAGTATGGCAAGGTTATCGGCATCAGGGGAATCACTCTCGATATTTCAAACATTAAAAAGGCCCAGGAGCACCTGAAGTATTTTTCTGCACTACAGGATGTTTTAATCAACATTTCAACTAAATACATCAATGTTTCTACTGAAAACATTGATGATGCGCTGCATGAAGCTTTAACCGAAATGAGCCTTTTTGTTTCGGCAGACAGGGCCTATATTTTTGAATACGATTTAAAGAATGGAATCACAAATAATACTCATGAATGGTGCAATACCGACATTGAACCGCAAATTGAAAACCTACAGGGTGTGCCGCTGGAAGCCCTGCCGCAATGGACAGAAAAACACTTTGTGGGAGACACCATTTACATACCTGAGGTGCTGGCTCTGGACCCCGGTAACGATCTCCGTAAATTACTCGAACCTCAAAAAATTAAAAGCCTGATTGCCGTGCCCATGATGCATGGCTACGATTGCCTGGGTTTCATAGGTTTCGATTCGGTGCGAATGCACCATAAATATTCGGAAAAAGAAAAATCAATACTACAGGTGTTTGCCCAGATTGTGGTGAATTTTCAGTTGCGATCAAAAGCTGAACAGGAACTAATTCGCGCAAAAGAAACTGCCGAACATGCTGAAAAAGCCCAGTTCAACTTTTTATCCACCATGAGCCACGAGATACGCACTCCACTCAATGCTGTGGTTGGGCTAACAAACATTCTGCTGATGGAAAATCCAAAAGCAGAGCAAATTACAAACCTCAACACACTCAAGTTTTCATCGCAAAACCTGTTGAGCATTATCAATGATATTCTGGATTTCAATAAACTGGCCAGTGGAAAAGTTGTGCTGGAACAGGCCGATTTCAGTATTCAGGAGATTTTAAAAGGCATGCACTATGCCATGAGCAGTCTGGCC
Organism: uncultured Lentimicrobiaceae bacterium; assembly: GCA_964395075.1. Lineage (GTDB taxonomy): Bacteria > Bacteroidota > Bacteroidia > Bacteroidales > 4484-276 > SABY01. Next base: position 7,694 of record CAYNDN010000064.1, read on the forward strand.
AAAGCGAAAGGTATTTTGCTGGAATATATCATAGACAAAGACATTCCTGAAATCATTGTTGGCGACAGTACACGATTACTCCAAATCATCAATAACCTGGTAAGCAATGCCATTAAATTCACCAAAGAGGGCAGTGTAACAGTAAATGTTAAACTACTGGCAAAAACCAAAAAAGAGGTAACATTGCATGTTTTGGTTAAAGATACCGGCATTGGAATTCCGGAGGATAAATACGAAACCGTGTTCGAAGAGTTTAAACAAACCTCAAGCAGCACTACGCGCGAATATGGCGGCACAGGCTTGGGACTCCCCATCGTAAAAAAATTACTCGAAGCCATGGGCACCGAAATTAAACTTGAAAGTGAAGTAGGCAAAGGTTCCGAATTTTCATTTGATGTTAATTTCCTGATCGGCGACAAAAGAAAAGTAAAAAAAGACGAAAAGCCTGTGGAGTTTGACGACTCGCTGAAAGGAGCAAAAGTACTCCTGGTTGAAGACAACAAAATTAACGTGATGGTAGCCCGGAAATTCCTGAATGAATGGCAATGTGATACCGATAATGCCGAAAATGGAAAAATTGCTATCGAAATGCTCGAAGAAAGACATTATGATGTGGTGCTGATGGATTTGCAAATGCCCGTGATGGATGGCTATACCGCATCCATTGAAATCCGAAATCATAAAAACTTCAGGATTGCAAAAGTTCCCATTATTGCACTTTCAGCCTCGGCCCTCGGAGAGATCGAAACCCGGGCCCGAAAATATGGGATGGATGATTTTGTAACAAAACCATTCGTACCTGAAGTTTTATATAAGGCCATGGTAAAAGTGATTTCACAAAATTAACCTGCAGTTTATATTTTTTAAAAAATTATTAAACAAATTGAAAAATCCGGTTCAAAAAACAATGATGTACTCACTGCCAAGACACAAGCCAACCTTACCCCAAAAGGTGTACTTGAAGATTTGATGAAAGGCAATGAGCGATACACAAAGAACCAATTGACGGAGCATAAAAACATTATGGAAAGAAGCCCGATTTTGAAAGAGATGGAAGAAAATGGCGAAACCATGATTGTTGGCGCAGTTTATGACCTTGATACAGGAAAAGTATCACTTTTAGACTAAAAATGAGTCCACCATATCTACGGTATTCAGGTCCGGCAAGATTATTCCTCCCGGGCTTTTTTTGTTTTTAATTCTCAACATTTTTCATTATTAGTCAGTTTTTTATATTTTTGTGCCCCTCAAAAAATAAGGTAAGCCACAGGTTTTAAACAATTAAATATTTACTAATTAAAGATGAAAGTATATCAAACAGAAGAAATCCGGAATATTGCCCTTGTAGGAGGTGCGAAATCGGGTAAAACCACCCTCTCGGAATGTATGATTTTCGAGGGCGGACTGATTAACAGAAGAGGTTCAGTAGATGACAAAAATACCGTTTCCGACTACAGGGAGATAGAGCACGAGCGTCAGAATTCAGTATCTTCAACAGTGCTTTTTGCAGAATATCAGGGAAAGAAAATTAACATCATCGACACACCTGGTTTCGATGATTTCGTGGGTGAGGTGATTTCAGCACTGAAGGTAGCCGATACAGGCGTGATGGTGATCAATGCACAAAATGGCGTTGAGGTAGGGGCAGAAATCAGTTGGCGATATACATCAAAAGTAAATACACCTGTGATTTTCGCCATCAACCATCTTGAACATGAGAAATCAAACTTCAACGAAACCCTTCGCCAGCTCAAATCACAATTCGGCAACAATGTTACCGTATGCCAGTATCCGGTAAATCCGGGCATTGGTTTCAACCAGGTTATTGACCTCATCAAAATGAAAATGTACAAGTTTCCTGAAGATGGCGGTGCACCTGAAATTCTTGACATTCCTGACTCAGAAAAAGATAATGCTGAAGAATTACAGGCTGAGTTGATCGAAAAAGCAGCCGAAAGCAATGAAGATTTGATGGAGGTGTTCTTCGAAAACGGTTCACTCACCGAAGAAGAAATGATTGGAGGAATTAAAGAAGGTCTGAAAACAAGAGGCATGTTCCCGGTATTCTGCATCAATGCCAAGCACAATATGGGTGTAGCCCGTCTAATGGAATTCATCAACAATTCGGCACCCGCTCCAAACGAAATGCCCCCGGTAACAACTGTAAATGGAAAAGAATTTGCCTGCGACCCATCAAAGGACATCTCATTATTTGTTTTCAAAACCGTGATTGAATCCCACCTTGGTGAGGTTTCATTCTTTAAGGTTTATAATGGTGAACTCACTGAAGGAACTGACCTTGTGAACGGCACAAACGACACCAAAGAAAGGCTCTCACAGCTTTTTGCCATGGCAGGAAAGAAAACCCGTGAAAAGCTTCCTAAAATTGTTGCCGGCGACATTGGCTCTACCATCAAGCTGAAAAATACCGCAACCAACGAAACCCTCAGCCTCCCAAAGAACGCTGAAGATGTGATAGAACCCATCAAATTCCCGGCACCCAAAATGACTATGGCAGTAAAAGCAGTAAATACTGCCGATGACGAAAAGCTTGGTGCCGTGCTTAACCAGATGCACAAAGTTGACAAGACTTTCCGAATCAGCTACTCCAAAGAGTTGCGCCAGATGATTGCAGGTGGTATGGGCGAGCTTCACCTGAACCTGATCAAATGGATGGTTGAAAACCTCGAAAAAGTTCCTTTGGAATATTTCGCACCAAAAATCCCTTATCGCGAAACCATTACCAAAAGTGCAAAAGCAACCTACCGCCACAAGAAGCAGTCAGGTGGTGCCGGCCAGTTTGGCGAGGTACACATGATGATTGAACCTTATACCGAAGGCATGGCCTTCACCAAAGAATTTCCTGTTCGTGGTACTGAAGAAGTTAAACTGGAATGGGGCGGGAAACTGATCATGAACAACTGTATTGTTGGTGGTGCCATTGATGCCCGGTTCATGCCTGCCATCCTCAAAGGCCTTATGGAAAAAATTGAGGACGGCCCACTCACCGGTTCTTATGCCCGCGACATTGTAGCATACATTTACGATGGTAAAATGCACCCGGTGGATTCAAACGAACTTTCGTTTAAACTTGCAGCAAGACATGCTTTTAGGGAAGCATTTAAAAATGCAGGCCCAAAAATCCTCGAACCGATTTATGATGTTGAAGTTATCGTACCTGAAGAAAAAATGGGTGATGTAATGACTGACCTGCAGGGACGTCGTGCCATCATTATGGGTATGGATGCCGATGGAAACTACCAGCGCATTAAAGCCAAGGTGCCGTTGGCAGAAATGAATCGATATTCAACTGCACTGAGCTCACTAACAAGCGGACGCGCGATGTACTCGCTGGAATTTGCTGAATATTCGCCTGTTCCTGGTGATGTACAAACACAACTGCTCAAAGAATACGAAGAGCAACAAGCAGAAGAAGAATAGTATTCGATAAATCTATATGGTAAGCCCGGTCGTTATTGGCCGGGCTTTTTTATTCCATGTTTCCGGCATCAATGTATCCGATATAAAACCCATTATTAACCGTTAGTTCAGCTCCATACATCTGATAAACCTTACAATTGAACCTGGCTGAAAATTTATAAAGTTTGAGTTCCTGATCCCCGGAAGGAACCTCCAAAAAATCAATGATCTCAAAATTGCTTCCGCCCTGGTTTCCCGTGTAATTGGAGGTGGTGTACATACCAAAATATTCTGCCGGATACAGGATTGAAATTTCAAAACCATCCATCGCATTTTGAGAATATTTTTTTTCTCCCGGAATGAAAACTTTAGGAATATCTTCGGGGCTTGCGATTCTTCCGGCCGTAATAGTAGCAAGTGGCAGTATACCCGCCGTTTCGGTTGTCTGTTTTTGTAACCCACTGCGGACAAGCAATCCGGTACCGGTATTTATATTTTCCTTGTTGGGTAAAAAATAAATATCATCCTGAACATATTCATACTGTATGCCATCGATTTGATAAACAATTTTTGCAGCCGAGTGTATGCTGGCAGGGTTTTGATTTTTGATCAGGGTAAAAGGAACTTCAGAAAGCTCCCCGGAATATTCATCTGCTATTATCAGGTTACCACGGCATATTTCGGGTGATATAAACATCCCGTTTAAACTTCCTCCATCAGGAAAAGGCACGGTAAATAATCCATTCCTGATTTCTGATAATCCATGAATACTTGAAAAAAAACGTCGTTTGAAAACTTGATTGGTCAAATAGCCAATCCGGCACTCCCCGATTAATGGAACTGAATCCGTATTTTCGACCTGCAACCACAATAGTTTTGTTTGTGAAGAACTTCCCTGCCACAACCCTTCATATCTTAAATCATCGGGATCAACATTTTTTTCAGGTGTTGGGACTTCCTTCCCACAAGCCAAAAACAATACTACTGCAAAAAGCAATATTAAAATCCCAATCGTGAATTGATATAATTTTGAAACCGTTGCGACCATGTTGCTATTATGCTGTAATCACACCACTACCGAGGCACAATTTTTCATCAGGCGAATATACAACACCAAACTGTCCGGGAGCCACGCCCTGCAAAGGTTTATCCGAGTAAATGATGTGGTTGCCATTTTCCTGAATCATCACTCCGCTGTTAAACTCGGGCTGGTGTCGTATTTTGAATTTTACATTTTGCTTTTCGGCATAATCACGATCCGGCCTTTCATTGATAAAGGCAAAGTGTGCAAGTTTTACCACTTCTTTGTATTGGGTTTCAGGATCATAACCGTTGGAAACATAAACCACATTCTCATCCAGGTTTTTATCAACCACAAACCATGGCCCCTGGCTCAGGCCAAGACCTTTGCGCTGCCCAATAGTATGAAACCAGATACCGTTGTGCTGTCCCAGAATTTTCCCGGTTTCGAGCTCTACAATTTTTCCGGGCTTTTCACCCACATATCTTTTTATAAAATCATTGTAGTTGATTTTCCCCAAAAAACAGATTCCCTGGCTGTCTTTCCGCGTAGCAGATGGAAGTCCGGCTTCAGCGGCTTTTTTACGAACCTGGCTTTTCACCATTTCACCAAGCGGAAAAGTGAGTTTTGATAATTGCCGTTTGCTAATTTGCCCCAAAAAATAGGTCTGATCTTTAAATGCATCTTTGGCTGTAGCGAGATATTTTTCATTATCAACAACTGCAGTTGAAGCATAATGTCCGGTAGAAATCAGGTCAAAATCATGACCGTATTTTTCTTCGAACGACCCGAATTTGATCATTTTATTGCACATCATGTCCGGATTTGGTGTGAGGCCTTTTTTCACAGATTCGATGGTATAAGAAATCACACGATCCCAGTATTCTTCCTGCAGAGAAACCACATCAAATTCCAATCCGTATTTTTTGGCCAGGTAGGTAACGATCTCGATGTCTTCATCGGCGGGGCAACTCACCCATGCCGGATCATCCTCCAATCCTATTTTGATATAAAAAATATGGGGATCAAAACCCTGTTCTTTCAACAAATGTACGGTCAGTGAGCTGTCAACACCTCCTGAAACCAGTGCTGCAATTTTCATTGTTCTTCAATAAATTTCGTTGAATTAAAACGGGCAAAAGTACAAAGGATTACATTAGCTTTTGATAAGCCTTCCACCAGCGGTCGGGGATTTTATGATTACAGGCATCCAGGTAATCATTGTATGAGCATGGTACCATAATGTGGCGCGATAAGCCCTTTTCTTTTTCATGGCTCACAGGAAGCTCCATCCACCAACGGTCGGAGGCTTTACTTTTATAAAAAACCATGTCGCTATCCTGGCTGGCTGCATTCACGATATATTTGATAAAAGCAGATTTATCCTCACCGGGAAAATCAGCCATTCGGTTTGACAAGCCATCCAAAAAATACCAAATCAATTGAGCCACCAAATGAGCTGTTTGACCGCGCTGATCAAGGTGGGGATTGACCTCGAAAAAACCGATGCACGAAAGTTTTGAGGAAAGGCCGGCATATCGCACAAGCTGACAGGCTTCTTCACCGTAAAACCCATTGGGTGAAGCATTGCCACAACCCGGAGCATCAGATTGCCGGATTGCCGAAACATCAAATGTGAGGAAATCAGCATTTCGCAATGTAGGTTCCATCTCCTCGATATTTTCTCTTGCATAACCGAGCCTGCAAACGTCAAAGTAAAATTTATCGAGTAGTTTTATTTCATCGTGGCCCGTGAAGTAAGTTTGAAAACCAATGTTTGAAAAATTGAAAAGAAAATTGGGCTTCTGATAAAAT
>CAYNDN010000065.1:0-13910 GCA_964395075.1 uncultured Lentimicrobiaceae bacterium
GAAAATATTTCTTGAGCATCCTTTACTATTAAGGTTTGAAAAATGATAAGGTTTTTCATTCCACCACGGAGCCATCACAACCTTATTTTGATAATTCAACCTTCATAGAAAACCAGATTAATCCAATAACCCCCAACCTTACCTTATTTTTTCCGGATTTGTTTTTTTGGGATAAGGTAAGGTTTGGTTTCCCGTGTTACTACCCTTGCTATTAAGGTTTGAAAAATGATAAGGTTTTCAATTTCCACCACGGAGCCATCAGAACCTTATTTTACAAATCAAACCTTCATAGAAAAACAGATTTCCGATGATCAACGCCAACCTTACCTTATTTCCGGGGGATTGCAGAATTTGAATAAGGTAAGGTTTGTAGTGTATCGACGGGCAACTCGTTTCTATTAAGGTTAAAAAAAGAGATAAGGTTTTTCATTTCACAACGGAGCCTGTGAAACCTTATTTTGTAATTAACCTTCATAGAAAACAGATTTCCTAAGATCAACACCAACCTTACCTTATTTTCCGGTAATGCTGAATTTGAATAAGGTAAGGTTTAGAAAATATTTCTTGAGCATCCTTTACTATTAAGGTTTGAAAAATGATAAGGTTTTCATTCTCATCACGGAGCCGCTGAAACCTTATTTTAAAACCCAACCTTAATAGAAAATCGCATCAATTGATAAAATGGCAACCTTACCCTATCCGGGAACAATTGATTTGCCGGATAAGGTAAGGTTCAAAAAAATATCTCCAGTGCATCTTATCTATGCAGGTTTGAAAGATGATAAGGCTTTTTGATTCCACCTGAAGGCTGTAAAAACCAATAAATCGGGCATTGCAGAAATCCCGGTTTCATACACACCCCGCACAAAAAAAGGTGGCAAGAAATTAAGGAGGCGGGATGCTGTTCAGATTTTAAGCGCTGTTTTTCAGATATAGTTTTTGAGGTAAACCTCGAATCCGCAAGCATATTCTTTATCATCATCGAATTAAGCGAATTAAACGAATTTCAGATCATTCTAATGAGTGTTGCTTTGAGTTCTGTACTCATACCAAAATATTGATCTTTTAAAAATCCTTGCGGATTTTAGGGTAAAATCAACAATCCATTGGATATCATCAGTGCAAAACCTACATCCCCCTCACCAACACTCCAACACCACTCCAATACCCCAAAACTCCATAAACCCAATACCCAAAATAACTGAATAACTCAATAACTGAATAACCCAATAACCCAATAACCAGTTCCCCAAATTCCCCCAGACTTACTCATACCTCAACGACTCAATCGGATCGAGCGCAGCAGCTTTTGAGGCCGGAAGGATGCCTGATAGTAGCGCAACGCCAAAGCACAGCAACACACCAATGGCTATCCATGCCCAGGGAATGATAAAACTGGAGTCGGTGAATAGTGAAACAAGATTACCCGCAAGGATGCCGAGGGTAATCCCGGCAATGCCACCAATCTGGCCAATCACCACCGATTCAACCAAAAACTGGTTGCGGATGGTACGCCTGTTTGCCCCGAGCGATTTACGGATGCCAATTTCCCGGGTGCGTTCAGATACCGAAACCAGCATAATGTTCATCAGCCCTATAGCGGCTCCGAAAAGCGTGATAAATCCTATAACAAGAGCAGCCATTTTTATGGCTGCTGTATTTTCAGCAAGCATTTTGAGCAACTGATCACTCTTCGAAATATCAAAATCGTTTTCTTCCTGGATATTGTTCTTTCGGATTACCCTGAATAGTCCGGTGGCCTCTCCGATAGCGGCATCAACCTGTTCGGTGTTGCTGGGCATTACGTTGATAGTGAACGACATATTCGGCCGGGAGAAATATTGCCTTACATTGGTGATGGGGAGCAGCACCTGCCTGTCGGGCGAAAATCCCATCCCGGTACCCTTTTCTTCAATTACGCCGATTACACGGTATTTTCCCGGTCCGATGGAAACCACTTTGCCAATTGGGTCTTCGTTTTGTTTAAATAGCATGTTTGCAATTTCACTGCCTAAAATTGCTACATGGGTTCCGTAGTAAACCTCATGTTCAGTAAATGTTCGGCCTTTGGCAATTTCATTTCCCGATGTGAGCATGTAATTTTCGTCGGTGCCTATGATCTGTGAATTGGGGTTGGTTTTCTCTGATTTATATTTAACGGTCGCAGTCCAGGATGCATTTGTAAAAACAGAAACCGTAGCCGGAAATGTATATTGCTCCTTAAAATCCATGGCCTCCCTGAACTGGATAGGCGCATAATATTTTGCCCTGGTTCGGTTGTGTCCCATCTGCACATTCATCGAGCGGTTTTTGATGGTAAAGGTGTTTGATCCCATCATCATCAGGTTGTCGCCCAAGCTTTTTTCCAGTGCATCAATGGCAGTGGAGATGCCTACCAGTGCCATAATTCCAAAAGCAATAATTGTTACGGTGAGGATGGTGCGGAGTAAACTGCCTTTGATGGCACTGAGCGAAATCCTGATGTTTTCTATTAAAACCTGTTTCTTTGCCATGTTTCAGATATTTGCGTGGTTTGTTTAGTAAACGAAATTAATCAAATTACCTGATTCACCTCACCAGAACATCTAATTTTTGCTTCTATCACCTTTTTTGTGGGAAAAATTCTCATAACTGGTTTTTGTATGTTTTTAAATAGTTGGCAGTCTGCAATATCCAGTAGGCAGTAATTATGATAAATAAATGGCGTAAGAAATTTACTAAGTTTATATTAAAAATTTCTTCCAAAAGCTACAGCAACTGCGGACTGCCGACTTTTTACTACCTACTTCATACTACCTAACTTCTTACTGGCCGCTGCTACCTTCTCATGCTTCCACCGCCGGTGCGACCAAAGCCAGCATTCAGGCTGTTCACGGATGCCATCCTCAATTTTTCGGATGTACTTTTCAGCGATTTGCGCTTCACTAAAAAGTTTAGGGTCTTCAACAAGCTTTGAAAACTCAGCTTCATAATATCCACGCCTGATTTTTCTGATATGCATAAAAACCACAGGTTGGCCGAATTTTTTGGCAATGCGTGCGGGGCCGGTAAAAAAAGGTGTTTCACGATTCATAAAGTTCATCCAGAAGGGATACTCCTTTGGTGGGCTTTGATCGGCAAGAAACCAGTAAACGGTTTTAATATCCTCTTGCCGGTGCTTGATGAGCGATTTGTAAACATCATTCATGGCAACCAACTCGCCGCCATTGGCGTATTTTTCGCGTATATTTTTGATAAGCAGGTCAAAAACCGGATCGGCCAATGGCTTGTATATGGCCAGAAATTTATGCCTGATTTTCGATTGGATATCAATCATCCATTCCCAGTTCCCCTGATGCCCCGACACCAAAACCACGCTTTTTCCTCCTTGATAGATATGATTAAAAATTTCCGGGTTTTTGAAACTGAACCGTTTGTTTAGTTCCCGGTTACTCATTCCCAGGATTTTTAATGATTCGAAAAGTGAATCACAAAAGTGTTGATAAAATCCCTTTGCAATCTTTTGAATTTCAGGACCGGATATTTCAGGGAAGGCATGAGTCAGATTTTTTACCACAATCTCTTTGCGATATCTGATCAAATAAAATGCGAGGAAATAATAGAAGGTTGAAAAGAAATACAAAACCGGCAAAGGGAAAAGAGCAATAAACCGCAGCAGGTAATAAATCAGATGAAAGTATAATTTCTTCATTTCTGATCACGGGTTGATTGTAAAACTAATCAGGCTTTTTTTCCGAAGGCCAGGTCACCGGCATCTCCCAGTCCGGGTACGATGTAGGCCTGCGCGGTGAGCTCATCATCAATGGCGCCAACCCAGATGGTTACTTCACTGCTCGAGGTTTTGCTCTTCATGTAGTTAATGCCCTCCTGGCTGGCAATGATGGCTGCAAGATGCGTGTGCTTTGGCTTACAGGCACTGATTAATTCTTTATAGGCCAGGTGCATGGAGTATCCGGTGGCCAGCATAGGGTCTGCCAGGATCAGGTCTTTGCCTTCCATGTCGGGTTTCGAAACATATTCGATTTCAACTTCAAAGCTGCCGTCTTTGTGGTGCTTGCGATAGGATGATATGAATGCATTTTCCGATTTGTCGTAAAAATTTAAAAAACCCTGGTGAAAGGGTAGCCCAGCTCTTATGATCGTTGATAACACAGGATAATTTTGCAAAACAGGAACCTCTGCACTGCCAAGCGGAGTAATCACTTCTTTGGATTCGTAGGTGAGTGTTTTGCTTATTTCGTAGGCGAAAATTTCACCTATCCGTTCCAGGTTGCGCCTAAATATCAGTCTGTTATTCTGGATGTTTACATCCCTCAGTTCAGCAATAAACTGCTGAAGAATCGAATTTTCCTGTCCAAGATTATTGACCATGATTTCCGGTGTTTAGTGGCAAAAGTAAACAATCTGACCTATTAACCCAACTTGGACAAGTCAAAAACAAAGAGTGAATTACTTTTGATAGCATGTAACATGTTTTGGTTTGTCCAAGTTGTCAGGGTTGTATTGTTGAATATTGAAATATAAGCGATTTTAATGGTAAAATTTCGTCATGCAATCCGCTTTTTTATTTTCAATGCAAAATTTAATACCGGATTCATCATACTTTTCGTATAATGGAAATAGTGCACCTCAACGGCACCAAAGCTTTTATAAAACCGGGCCAGGTTAGGATCGTTTGAGCCCTCAAAATCCAGCGTGAGATGTGAGCCTGCATGTTTGCGGATGAAATGATCGACCAGGTAGGGCATGGCTGCGGTTTCTTTTGCATGTTCATTTGTTCCCGAAAAATAGAAAATCACTTTTCGTTCGCTATACACAAAAAATGCCCCAGCACACAACTCGTTCATTTCATTGTATGCCCCCAATATATTTGCCCTGCGTTTGTATATCATCACATAAATCAACCGGCGCAAAAGATCATAATCTGCGTCCTTTAGATTCTTAAGATGCTTCCCCTTGTTTTCTCTGAAAATGCTTATGATATTTTCGGGTTTTGGATTCTCAACAATGTTCAGAGATGATTTATCCGCTTTTTTCAGGTTGCGCTTCAGGTTGGTTGAATATTTTGCGGCAATGGAATCGTAGGTGTTTATCAGGTCAAGTTCATGGGTTTTCCAGGGTGTGATTTTTTCACGGTATTCTTTTATGTTGTTGTGGGTGTTCAGGTTAATTTCGATAAACCGGTATTTTTTTGGTATGGCACTTAGAAACTCAAGAACCAGTTTTTCGGTGAGATGAACCTGCGAGAAAACCCCCAGTTGTTGGGTAAAATTGGGCTGGAAAAGGTAGTTGATGCCAAATTTTTTTCCGGGAGTAAGTGGCATAACGCATTCGTAATCATCTTTTACAAGTGCTTCCCACCGGTCGTTTACCAGGTCTAAGTACCAGGAAAAGGCGTAAATCATTCCGTTTAATGATTTTAAAATACACCGATCCCACTTTTCAGTATCTACTTCGGTATGTTTAAGGTATCTGATCAATGTTTAAAATTTTGCCCAAATGTAAAGGATTTTTTTTGGGAGATGGTTTATTTATTGTGGTCTGTCTTATCCAAAATCAAAAAGATAGCACAATTTGATTTTCAATTTTTATACTTTCGCCAAAATGTTTGTTCAATGATTAAACTTCTTACGATAGTAGGCGCAAGGCCTCAAATCATTAAAGCTGCCGCCCTGAGGCGCGCGATAGAAAGTAACTATTCTTCCGGGATCAAAGAATATATTTTACATACCGGCCAGCATTACGACCAGAATATGTCGGAGGTGTTTTTTGAAGAGATGAGCATACCCAGGCCTGATTTTAACCTGAATGTGGGCTCAGCATCACACGGGGTGCAAACTGCCAGGATGATTGAAGGAATAGAGGAACAACTCCTCAAACTCAAGCCTGACTTTCTGGTGGTGTATGGCGATACCAATTCAACGCTGGCAGGAGCGGTAGCAGCATCAAAAATACATGTGCCGGTTATTCACATTGAAGCCGGATTGAGATCCTTTAATAAATCTATGCCCGAGGAAATCAATCGCATCTTATGCGATCACGCTTCAACCCTGCTATTTTCCCCAACCCGCACTGGTGTTAAAAATCTTTTAAAAGAGGGTTTCAGGAAGGATGCTGAACCCCCGTTTTCTGCTGATAATCCTGCAGTTTTTCATTGCGGCGACGTGATGTACGACAACAGCCTATATTTCGGTGAGCTGGCCAAAAGCAGGTCGAAAGTGCTCCAGGAGAATAACCTTGAGCCGGGACGTTTTACATTGGGAACAATCCATCGTCCGCAAAATACAGATGATGCTAAAAGGCTAACCTCCATTTTTGAAGCATTTCTGCAAATTTCAGCAGCACACGATGTAGACATATTTCTGCCTTTGCATCCCCGGACTTCAAAGCTTTTGGATAAAAACCTGGCACCTGCCCTCCTTGCCAAAATCAAAGATCAGCCACGTTTGAAAATTTCCGGGCCTGTTTCATTTTTGGATATGATCAGGCTCGAGCAGGATACATCGCTTATTCTTACTGATTCCGGCGGCGTTCAAAAGGAATCTTATTTTTTTAAGAAACCCTGTGTGATCCTAAGGCCACAAACGGAGTGGATTGAGATTGTGGAACAGGGAACGGCTATTATTGCAGATGCTGATCGTAACAAAATCCTGGATGCTTTCGGCAATTTATACAGGAATCAGTCGCTTGAATTCCCACCGCTTTTTGGTGATGGAAAAGCCGCAGAGTTTATTTGTGAACAAATCATTCGTTTAAAAAATCAATAATATGAAAGTTATCGTTTTAGGTGCAGGCCTGGTTGGAGCTCCAATGGCCATCGATCTTGCAAAAGATGCAGATATTGAAGTTTCGGTTGCTGACTTTAGCAATGAAAACCTTGGAAAATTTTCCGGCCACGGTTCCATCAACACCATTCAAAAAAATCTGTCTGATCCGAAAACAGTAAAAAACCTGATTAAAGATTTTGATTTGGTGCTTAGCGCAGTTCCCGGATTTATGGGTTTTCAAATGCTAAAAGCCATTATTGAAGCCGGCAAAAATGTGATAGATATTGCATTTTTTCCAGAGGATTTGTTTGAGTTGGATGAGTTGGCCAAGAAGAATAATGTAATTGCCATTTCGGATATGGGCGTAGCGCCGGGGATGAGCAATGTTTTGATTGGCTATGTTGATCATCTGCTGGATAAAACCACAAAAGCTGTAATTTATGTTGGAGGTTTACCCAAAGAACGTGTTTGGCCCTACGAATACAAAGCGGTGTTTTCACCCATCGATGTAATTGAAGAATACACCCGCCCGGCGCGGTATATCGAGCATGGAAAGCTTGTGGTAAAACCGGCCCTTTCCGATCCGGAGCTGATGAACTTTCCGGGTGTAGGCACGCTGGAAGCTTTTAACAGCGATGGCTTGCGTTCCCTGGCCGAAACCATCGAATGCCCTAATATGATCGAGAAAACATTGCGGTATAAAGGCCACATCGAGAAAATGGCCATGCTGCGTGATACAGGTTTTTTCAGTAAAAAACCGATTGATATGAACGGAACCATGATCAGTCCGCTTGATTTTACCACCAAATTACTATTCCCAAAATGGAAACTTGAGGAGGGTGAAGAAGACATAACGGTGATGCGTATCGTGGTGGAAGGTGAAAAGGGAGGCAGCAAAAAACGATACACCTACGATTTGTTCGACTCCTACGATCCGGCCACCAAAGTGCATTCTATGGCAAGAACCACCGGTTATGCAGCCACCATGGCGCTGCGTATGCTGGCAGCAGGTTTATACACGCGCAAAGGTGTTTCAGCTCCCGAATTTGTAGGGAAAAATAAAACTTGTGTGGATTTTCTGCTGAAAGGACTCGCCGATCGTGGTGTGATTTACAAAGAAACCATAGCAGAAATTTAGCCTGATTCTGCCCGATAGAATATATTACTTTGTGCTCAAAATTCTTTTGTCAAAAGGGAACCGCTCCTTTTTGATGATCCCGATTAACGGAAAATCTGCGTGGTGAGGATTGATCAGATAATTGAAATCACCCTTGGTAACTACGGATGGAACTTTGAGTATGCAAAACTTGTTTTCGGAAATAAACTTGTCGCCAATAACTTGTGTTTGCTGAATATGTGGAAAATTACCCCATCCGGGAGGTAATTGGCTTGCATCCAGTTTCTGAATCTGTATATTGTCCGGACAGTTTATTGTGATCATGAAATAGTCAGCCGGCAGCGTGGCCAGTGAAAAATGTACGGCAACCTCTGCCATGGCAAGAGAGCGGTTTGCTGAAGTATAAATCATTTCTACACCCGGAGAATTCCATCTTGCCCCTTTGATTGCTGCCCCGAAACCTGAAAGCTTGTCAGCATATTTTTTCCGTACCAGTCGAAATACCTTCATGGGTTAATCAAAAATTTCAGGCTAAATAAAAATCCCGTGTTCAATCCTGGTTAGCTCATTTATCACCAACTCTTTACCATATGAGTCTTTTAGCAATTCAATGGGTTTAATGCTTCCAAGTGCAAAATTGGGCGTATTGAGCCAGAGCTTGAACTTTTCCTGCGACTCAAAAAGGCCAAGGCCCGCATTGGTGACCTCGGCAATTTCGATGATTTTCTCCGATTGTGTCGGTTTGAAAATGTGATTTCGAGCTTGTTTGTACCTGATTAGGGATTTTTGTGATATGCCGAGAAATTCAGCCCAGTCAGATTCAGTAAATGGTGATTTAGCCTGTATTTCATCCAAAAGTGTATAGGGAATACCTTTCCTGATCGCAGCGATGATCATCATTTTATCTGATAAAAATTTATCGAATGTTATGGGTGTTTCCGTGTATTGCAGATCAACAAAATTCTGATGTTTCATCAGGGCATTGATCTCTTTGTTGATTTTTTTTGTGGAAGTTGAGTCTGAGATATTCATGGTATTGAACATTTGTCCACAAAAATAGGACATTTTTCCTAATATAAAAATCAATCAAAGGAAAAAATGAAAATCAGTTTTTTAAAAAAATCCGGAGGTGTAATTTGAATGATCATGAAAAGGGGCAAAAATCCCTTACTTCACAACTGTGAGGCGTTCAAAACCTGCAATGCTGTTTTTGGAGATAATATAAACAAGATAGATGCCCTGATTCAAATCTAAAGTATTGAAACTGATTTTCTCCTCTCCACTGTGCAGTTGCTTGGTTTCAATCAGCTGACCTGACGGGTTTCTGATTTCCATCACTGCAGGTGCGCTGAGTTTTTCAAATTGAATAGTTGCCAGTCCGGAACAAGGATTCGGAGAAATACTGATTTTTGAGATGTCTGATCTTTCACCGATGGATGAAATTCCTTCATGCGGCATCAGTTTAAGGCCAACTGGCCTATGGTCGGAAACATAGCTTTCATATTCCCAGAAACCATTTTCCAGGTAGTCGTCAATGCGGATGGTCATGATTTCACTTTCCGGATCCTCGAAGTCATCAAAAAGTTCATTGGTGATCATGATATGATCCAGATGTGATGGCCATGACGGATACGACCAGTCGGCTGAGGGGCCCTCAGCAATTGCCATATCCGTAAACTTGTAACTGAAAGGGTCGTTTAAAAACACCTGAAAAACGTTGTTGGGTTCATCATCGGTAAGTAAATCGTTTAAGTCGCCAAGCAGGATCACATTTTGGTTGTCAAAATTTTCCTGAATATATTCGTCCAGCAAAACGCAGGCATCGTATCTGCGGGTTTCTTCATCCCAGGGGTCGTCCGGATCCATAATGCCGTCACCGCAGCATTTCAAATGGTTGTTGATCAGAATGTAATCCTCATTGTTGAATTTAATTTCCAGAACTAATGGTTTTCGCGGAAGTTCACGGTCGTTGCCGGGGAGTATTTGGTAATAGCTGTTTACTTGAACAAATTCAGGATTATAAATATAGGCCAGGTTCAGGTATTCGCTCATTACGGTAAAGCCGTCCCATCCATCCAGTTCATCAATCATCTCATTAAAATCATTGTACTGGTCAACCTCCTGAACAGCGATTACATCGGCTTCAATGGCCTGGATGATTTCCTTCACATATTCGATGGTTGTTGCACCTTCTTTTGGGAACCATTCAATATTCCAGGTTACGATATCGAGTGTGGGGTCGGTTCCAAAGTCCAGGTCTTCAAGGTTTTGTGCGCTGAGGCCGAAAGTAATTACGATGGCGAGAAATGATAACAAGCGTCTTTTCATAAAAGCAGTTAGTTGGGGTTAGCAATGTTAAAGGTAAAATGATTTGTTTTTCTAAAGAAGTTCATCTCAAAACAAACTGCAAAGTTATGCCAAAAATTGATTAACCGGGTACGGAACGAAAAAGCCTTAGGTTTTACAATATGCGGGAGTTACATTTTTCCTACAAAAGAGTTAGGGAGAAAAATGCCTTATCACCACGACTTAAACGGTTTTTGCTTGAGCATGGAATTGTAATAACGTTCGTCGCCTGTAACTTCTTCGCCAAGCCAGGCAGGCTTTTCGAAGGTTTCATTCTCAATTTGCAATTCAATTTCGGCCAGAGTCAGCCCTTCATTGTAGCCATAAAATTCGTCCACTTCAAACTCGTGATTGCCAACAGGCACAATGTATCTGGTTTTGTCGATAATACCGGGCTCACAAAGGCTGAGCAGATGTTTTGCTTCCTCCAGCGGGATTTCCTTTTCCCATTCAAAGCGCTTCATGCCTCCAGATTCGCTTTTGCCTTTAATGGTTAAATAGCCCTGGTTTCCCTTGATGCGAACCCGCACGGCGCGCCCCGGATTGGAATTCAAATACCCCTGTGTTATCTTGTATGATTTGGTAGCGAAAGGCTTAAATTTACCCACGACCAAAAATTTTCTTTCTATTTCTTGCATGTCAAAATTCTAAATTCGTAATTCTAAATTCGTAACTCCAAACTCCTTACACGCCTGAGGCGAGGCAAGCTCAAAACTAATCCTCCACCCTCACCACTTCAATTTTAAAATTAGCAGCCAGGGCAGCCAGTGCTCCCACGGCGGCAAAAACAGGTGCAAGAATGGTTCCGATAACACCGATGGTAACCGGAATTTCAAGGTAGGTTTTGCCTTCTTCATTTTTTATGATGATCCGGTTAACATTGCCTTCGTGGATGATTTCCTTAACCTTTTTCAATAGTTCGTCACCTGTAACTTTAAAGTGATTTCGTTTTTCCATAATTGTATATTTTGCTCAAAAATACCAACATTTCTGAATCCCCAAAAAGCAAAATTTACTAATTTTACCAGACTAACCAAATGATGCAAGTGAATTATGAAGAAACCGGCAAATCTTATTTATGGTGTCCATGATAAGCCGCCTTTTTTTGAGGCCCTGATCATCGGACTGCAGCATGTGAGCATATTTTTTATATCGCTTTGCCTGCCTGTTTTGTTGATTGCTCACATGGGCGATATGGTGGACCAGCGATCAGCCGAAGGATTTATCAGCCTTTCGATGATCTCGGCCGGAATTGTTACCGTATTGCAATCATTTAAAAAACGGGGAGTTGGCTCCGGATATCTTGTTCCCTCGGTTTGTGGCCCTTCCTATTTATCGGCTTCAATGACAGCTGCAACAATGGGCGGGTTTCCGCTGCTTTTTGGGATGACCGGTTTTGTTGGTTTTGTTGAAGTAATTTTGTCCCGGTTTATGAATCGCCTTCGGTTTTTGTTTCCTTCCGAAGTTACCGGCGTTATTGTGATGATGGTGGGGGTGGTGGTGATTCCGCTAACGGTGGAAAGTTTTGTGGGGATTGGCACCGGAGATAAAACCGTTACAACGGCTGAATTAATCACCGGGTTTTCTACACTGGCTCTGATGGTGGCGCTAAATGTATATTCAAAAGGCAAGCTGAGGCTTTACAGTGTTTTGATCGGAATTATATTTGGCTACCTTTTGGCTATATTACTTGGATTATTCAGTGAGACTGAACTTGTTAAACTGGGTGAAACGGAATTTTTTGCCTTCCCGCACATTAAAAATTTTGGCTGGAAAATTGATCCGGTACTTATAATCCCTTTTACCATTGCCACTTTGAGTTCCACACTAAAAACCGTCGGAGATATTACTACTGCACAAAAAATCAATGATGTAAACTGGAAACGTCCGGATATGAAATCGGTTTCCGGCGGTATTTTTGCCGATGGAATTGGTGGGATTTTACCGGGTTTGCTTGGTGGCTTCGGGCAATCAACTTCATCAGCCAATGTTGGGTTATCCATCGCAACAGGTGCCACAAGCAGGCGCATTGCGTGGTTTATGGGCGCACTCCTGATTTCGCTTGCCTTTATGCCCAAAGTATCGGAGTTTTTCCTGTTGATGCCGCTGCCTGTCATTGGCGCCACTTTGATCTACTCGGTATCATTTATGATCATTGCCGGTTTACAAATCATTATGTCGCGGATGTTGGATGCAAGGAAAACATTTGTGGTTGGGATTTCCATCATTTTTGGGTTGAGTGTTTATGTGCTTGGCGATGTTTACAGTGGCTTGCACGCATGGATTCACCCCGTTTTCAGCTCATCGCTTTCCCTGGCAACAGTAACTGCTATCCTGCTTAACCTGCTCTTGCGCATTGGAATCAGTAAAAAAATTCAGCTAAAGTTTAAGGATGGTTACGCCTTTTCAACCGAAATATTTGAGACCATGGAAAAGCAGGGTGGAAGATGGGGTGCCAGAAGGGATGTAGTGTTCAAGGTTTCAGCAGCCATGCACGAACTAGTGGAACTGATTTTTGGCTCCGGGGTTCTGAAAAGTGAAGAAATAAATGTGGAGGTGATTTTTGATGAGCTTAAGCTGGAAATGCATGTTAGCTATTCAGGAGCAGAATTGCATTTTCCCGAAAAGCGCCCCGATCCGGAATTGTTGCTCCATCATGATAACGCTCAGCACTTGCTGGCGGCTTTTCTGGTTGGTAAATACGCCGATAAGATCATTTCGCACAGTCGGGGTGATGTGCAAGATCTGAAAATGATTTTCAATCATTAGCATTTTTTTGCTTCTGGTAATGCTGATATACCAACGCCCCTTTTGATTTCCCGACTGCATCCTGCAATTCATCCAGGCTGGCCTGCTTGATTTTTTTTACCGATTTAAGCTTCGAAAGTAATTTGCCTGCAATGGTTTCGCCAATTCCTTCAATTTCGGTAAGCTCACTTTTGATGGTGCCTTTTTCATGGCGTTTGCGGTAATGGGTGATGCCAAAACGATGGGCCTCATCCCGCAGATGCTGGATTATTTTCAGGGATTCTGATTTTTTATCCAGATGGATGGGAAGCGGGTCGTCAGGGAAATAGAGTTCCTCCAGCCGTTTGGCAATACCAATAATGGTGATCTTTCCTCTGAGATTGAGCTTGTCAAGGCTTTTAACCGATGCCGAAAGCTGGCCTTTGCCTCCGTCAATTACGATGAGCTGCGGCAAATCCTGGTTTTCATCCAGCAGCCGCTTGTACCGGCGGTAAATCACTTCCTCCATCGAAGCAAAATCATTCGGGCCTTCCACAGTTTTGATGTTATAATGGCGATAGTCTTTTTTACTGGGTTTGGCATTTTTAAAGCAAACCATGGCAGCCACCGGGTAATTACCCTGCATGTTGGAGTTGTCGAAACACTCGATATGCCTTGGCGATTCCTTCATCCTGAGGTCTTTTTGCATGGTAGCCAAAATGCGCTTGGTGTGCCTTTCGGGATCAGTAAGTTCCAGTTGCTTGCGCTTTTCCATCAGGTAGTATTTGGCGTTGCGCTCCGAGAGTTCCACGAGGTGTTTTTTATCACCAATTTTAGGAACCGTAAATGTAACATCCGGAATGGAAAAATCCGGTTCAAACGGGATCAGGATTTCATTTGAGGTGCTGTCGAAACGTTGCCGGATATTCGTAATGGCCAGCGATAGCAACTGT
>CAYNDN010000066.1:0-12814 GCA_964395075.1 uncultured Lentimicrobiaceae bacterium
TCGGCAGATCCGCCGGCATCAACATCACCATAATCCATTTCGGCTTCGTCAATGGTGATATACATATCAGTAGAGGTGAGTTCACCCATAATATTTTCAACAGATGCACCACCGGCATTATGAACGGTAACATAAAGGTCAACTGTTTCACCCGGATCAAGTTTACCATTATTATTTCCTTCGAGGTCCATGATCATATATTCTGTATACTCAAGAACACCAGCTACAGCTGTCAATGAGAATGAACTTCCCCAGCTTTCTGCTCCAGCTTCACCCATTACATTAAAGATGATTCCATGGCCGTCAGGAATATTGTTGGCTACTTCAATTTCAAATGCATCTTCCACATTAACAATCTGATCAGGTTCAATGGTTCCAAAATTTTCTGAAGCATCTGTGATGGTTACATACATATCATCGGTTGAAATGGTAACCTCAACGTTTGTAGCGTCTTCAACACCTACATTTTTCATGGCGAGGTCGATGGTTGAAGTTTCACCGTACTCAAGCATACCTGAATTGCTGTTTACTTCAACCGAGCTGAAAATCACATATGGTCCTGATGGAGGAATACACTGGATAGTTTCATAAACTGTTTCGGTGTTGTAACCTGTAACCACGAGTGTTACATCGCCCGGCAGGAAATCGTTTTGAATGGATACCATACCTGAGGCATCGGTGTAAGCGCTGGCATAAACACCTTCCTGTGAAAGTGCCACGAGAGCACCTTCAAAGGCAGCTCCATCAACAGTTACAGTTGTTTCAAAGTTGGCACCAACAAGCATCACATTATTTGAAAGTGTTACGGCTGCAGGCTCATCTGTTCTGATTTGCAGCGCAGCATCACCAAAAGTTGTCCAGGTTTGAACTGTTTCAAGATCCTGACTTTGGTTTGCTTCAGTGTACATTAGTGTTAGACCATTCGCTACAATTGAACCTATAATTGATCGGCCTTCATCAGTATTTATACCATTACCCGGGTTTGAGTCATAGTTATAGCCACCAACGATGAGGTCGTTAAAATAATCCTGGCCGCGCATTGGCGGATCCCAGGGCTGGTTAATTGTTGACATCAATGTCATTACAGCACCACCGTTTTCTTTCTTGAGCCATGCTTCACCAAAACAGTCGCTACCATTGTGGAAAGCTCCGTTTACACAGGCTACAGAGAAAATGAAAGGAAGCATGTCACCATTGGTCAGCTGATTGATGTTGGAGTTACTAAATCCTGATGAACCCCAAGATGTGGATGAACCGTGGCCGGTGTAGTTGATCACTGAAGCACCCTGTTCGATATAATTCTTAACCATTGTTTGGTTGGCACTTGGATCGTAAGCATAGCTATAGTCATCATAAGTGAATGGCTCGAGACGGTTTTCCCAGATCACATCATTATGTGCATTGTCATATTCGTTGTCATCACCGGGGCCTTGGTTACTTGCAACACCAATGGCATTGTTGTACCAATCGCCTGATGGTTCTTTTTCATAAGTAATCGCTTTATTTACCTGCGTTGTAACTTGGCCGGGGTTATTGGCTGAAAAACGACCAACTGCAATATCAGGGAAGAAGTCAGTTCCAACAACACAACCCAGCATCGGATCCATAGGGGCGTTTGCACCACCACCAAGGTTTGATTTAATGTCAGCCCAGTCACCAACGAGCTGAACGTAGTTGATATCATTGTTTTCGTCATATTTTTCCTGAACAAGGCTTGCAACGTTTGTTCCTGTTGAAACAACTTCTTTATAAACGTTGTATCCCTTCATCATTTTCCAATCAATATAAGGCTGGATGGCGTCTTCATCTCTGGCAGTTGTAATTACCAGGATATCACCTGTTTCAGCAACTGTAAGGTCATCCATACTGTTTTCGTAATTCATGAAAACAGATTTGTAAAGGCCTTCCATTTCAGGGAAGAATTTTCCTGAGGTCTGGTAGAGCGGGTTAACCGGCTCACCAGCAACTTCATTTAAAATAACTTCAACTTCAGTGTAAACACGCAGTGTTTGGGTAACTGCATTGTACTGGAAAGGATAAAAATATACAGACGTTCCACGTACATCTTTGATTATATATGGCTCAATCATATCAACAATTTCAGCAGGATAAAAAGCGTCAACCATTGATTCCGGGGCAATTTCGTAAGGAATCTGAGCAGGATCCTGGTTCCTGTAGATCACACCACGTGAAGGAACCAATGGATAGTCAAGCTGTACATCTGTGTAGCTTAACCCATTGAAGGCTACCTCAACATTTTGAAGTGCTCCCAGTTGAATGTTTGCGTTAACGTACGGAAGTTCTGCAAATCCTTTTTCAGTAGTCACTACCCTGCCATCAAAAAGGATTTGAGTATAGTCAGTTCCACCATGGTTCACAGTTTTGAAATCATACTGATCAACAGTAAACTCAATAACTCCGGCAGTACCGTTTTGCTGTTTAAAATTTACATCATAACCATTGCTGGCCATTACTCCAAGAAAGCTAAAAAGCGTTAAGTAAATAAATACGAGTTTTCTCATGTTTTAATGATTTTATAATTAGTTATTAAAATACAATTTCTATAGTGGAAAATTTGATGGAAAAAAGCAGAACCGGACTTTTAATAATCCGGTTCAGCTTCATAAGTATTAATTGCTTAAAATCACCTTCTTCGAAACTGATTTCTCGCTATTCCGGAGTTGGATGTAATAAACACCTGCATCATAAGCCGACAAATCGAGTTGAAGCGTGTTTAACCCCAGTTTATTGATATTGTTAATTTCCATGTGATCAAGCAATTGACCATAGGCACTGATGACTGATATGGTAACTTCATTGGAATTTTCAGCCAGGAAGTCGATGTTTACCTGATTTCCTGCAGGGTTTGGATATACCCTGAGTGAACCCTGTTTGGTAAGCTCTTCGATGAATGTCGGCTGGAAATAGAGCACATTCGACATTTCTGAATCACAGCCGTAATTATTTGTGATGATCGTATAGTAGTTTCCTGATGCTGTCGGGCTGTAAATCTGGCCTGTTGCGCCGGTTATAGCGCCATTATCATCGTACCACTGGTTACCAAACTGCACGCTTGAAACGAGGTTTTCGCCTACCTGGTTGATGGTTGCCGGCTCTGGCAATTCCATCACCTCGAGCCACATCTCATCAACTACCTGATCACCAGAAGTCATATCTGTGATTGTAACTGAATACATTAATGACTCTTCAGGAGTTGCTACCGGATTTGAGATCGTTGGATCACTCAGTCCATCTTCGGGCGACCACTGATAACTGTAATTTCCTGAGCCGCCATACACTTCAACATTGAATTGGGATGATTCCCCAAAACAGATTTCACTTGGGTCAGCTGTCATCACGCAATTCATAGCACTTCCTCCGGTAAGTTCAAAAAACTCGAGGTAGGCTTCCATAAGCTCCGTGCGTGAGGTAGCATCCAAACCGCCATATTCCAAAGAAGCACCAATTGTTTTATAATCACCTGCATCATTTGAAACACCGCAGCCATAAGCTGGACTCTGATTGTTCAGTATCACTTCACCGGTACCTGAAGCTTCAAGATGATCAATCCAGTTGTTTTCTCCGGTGTAGTTGAAGGTCATGCCTTCGGTCATGGCACCTGCAACGCCATTTACGGTGCCGAGGTCGCCTGAGCCATCAGAGGTTGCGTTGATTCCAAACATGGCATGAACTGCAGTCTGATCATCGAAATACCATGTATCGCCACCTTCCATGTAAAGGAAACCTCCGTTGTCCAGGTAGTCTGCCAGGTTCTGTCCTTCGCTTTCAGTAAGTTCATAGTTATCACTGTAAATGCCAAGGCAGACAAATATTGATGAATAAAGATTCAGGTCATCCGGGAATGAAGTTGAATATTCAACGGCAACACCCAGGTCTTCAATATCAGACTGAATCTGAGGTGCTGAGCTGCTATTTTCATCCAGGTCAACAATGATAACCGGAATCTGGCCAATTACCACACTAAATTCACCTTCAGCAGTAATTCCCATATCGCCCTCAAAATCAACTATGAACATGGCTAACTGTCCGGCAGGTGTGCTTTCATCGGCTGTAACTTCAAATGAAGCCATGGCCTCACCACCGGCAGCCACATTTCCAAAGTCCTGTGGATCGGCTGTATTGATGGTAACAAATGCACTCGGTGATGTCAGTTCTCCCATTATATTGTATGCTTCTGCTGATCCTTCATTCATCAGGCTGATAAGGATATCTACCGTTTCGCCCGGATCAAGTTTTCCATTGTAATTTCCAGAAGGATCAAGTATGGTAAAATCAGCAAAATTGAGTACCGGGGCATGGGCAGTGATCTGGAAGTTACTTGTCCAGGTATCGTTACCATCAGTGGCGTCCAACACAAAAGCTACGCTGTGCCCGTCAGGAATGTCCAGGGCTGTTTCGATTGAACCGAAGGCATTGGTCAGGCTCTTAACTTCATCGGGAGCAATATCGCCCAAAATAGCCAGCCCGTTGGGTATATTGATGTATTCATCATCAGTAGAAAGGTATAACTCAACGTTGGTAGCTGCTGAAGCTCCCAGATTCTTCATCGAAAGATCGAAAGCGAATTGCTCGCCATAGTCAAGCATACCATTGTTGTTACTCTGAAAATCATTAACCTCAACATAATCAAGTAAAACATAAGGGCCGTCGGGTGAGGCAACGGTAACCTCGCCCATGTATGGCATAAGGTTCTGGCCGGTGATCACAACATCAGCAACACCGGGAACAGTAATTGGTGTTTCGAATTCAATTTCTGCAACACCGCTACCGTCAGCTAGGGCTGTACCATGAAGTACACCATCCTTGTAAATTGCCACATAAGCGTAAGGCTCGGTATTCACAGTGAAAGTCGCAGAGCCAAGCGGCATCAGAGCAGGATAAGAAGTGCTTGGCGCAGGGGGCTGGGAGAAATAAATCATCACAGAAGGATCGCCCATCAGATGATAAATTTCCCAGTAATATTCTTCGCGGCTTGAGCCTGATTGCGTAACCGCAAGGTTTCCGGCAACGGACATCTGGCCTTGTGTGATGTACCAGTCATCCATCGAAATACCTTCCTGATCATGCCACAAACGATCGTAAGCACCAAGATTTTCAGGATTGTATGTTGGGTTTGCTGAAACGGTTTCAAAGCCGACGCCCCACCAGTAGTCCTCGTCCCAGTATGTACTGTTTGAACCACCAATGTAGCCAATAGCACCCTTAAGTGGAGCCCGCAACACTTCCTCACCAAAACAATCAATCTGGAATTCAACCGAGGAACAGCAGTTACCGATCATCAATGGATATTTGTGTGCGTTGGTCAAGCCTGAAATATCACTGATCACAAAACTTGGATCAGCCCAGCCTGAAGGGCTGCAGTGTGCGGTGTAGTTGGCGTAGGAAACACCATCAGAAATATTTTGCTTAATCTGCTGTGAGTAATTTCCGCCACCCGGTTCAGGCTGTAGGTAAGTATGTGAAAACAGGCCGTGATCGGCATTGAAATAATATTCCGTACCGTAGTTGATTTGGCCATTACCCCAGGTTTGTGAGTGCGATGCATCAGCACCGGCTACCATAACTACTTCGTCAAGGAATGATGGATCGGGAAATGTGTATTGTTCGTATTCGAGTGTTTTATCAATTTGAGGTTGAAGTTCACCAAGATTGTTTGCAGAAAATCTTCCGTAGTAGGCCTCCGGAAAAAGGTCGTTGGTGTATTCACAATAGAAAAGGTCAGTTACATGGTAACCTGCATTTCCATCAAACGTAGGAATTTGTGCAATATCACCAACAAAAAGTACGAAGCTTTGCGGATTGTAACCTACTGGTGGATTGTTGTAAAAATCTTCAAGGTAGGACTTAATGCTTGAAGTGGTTGTACCCACTGATGGATCATCTGTGTAAGCTTCAACAACTTTGAATCCTTTTTTGGTTTTCCATTCAACAAACGGTTGAAGTGCTTCCTGAAACATGGGATCAGAAACAATGATGTAAGTAGCGGGCTCATCATCTATCAATTCGTCAGTTCCACCGTTTTTGTAATTGAAAACCATTTTTGTCATACTTTGGAAATAGCGATTGGTTTTATCTTCTTTGTTCTGAATAGTTTCGGGCACATTGGCACCAACAAAAGAAATGTTTACACCGAGGTTTTCATACACCCTGATAATTCCTTTTACAGGATTATACTGTATAGGTGCAATTTCAACGCGGGCAAGGTTAATTCCCCTCATAATTCCGAGTGGCATAACTTCAACAAGCTGATTACCAAGTAATCCATCTATACCATAAACTTCTTCGTTAAACTCAAAAGGAACGTTATCAGGATCTTCGCTTTTCGAAAGTGATGGTTGAACAGGAATAATTGGAGATTCAAGTCCAAAATCAGCCAGCATATAGTCTGTATATCCCTGGAAGGTAATTTCAATATCAAAATCACTGCGTAAAGGAACTTCAATCAATTTTTTAATCACGGGAAGTTTGGGTTCTCCAACCCGCGTTGAATAACCATAACCATCAATGCGGATTTGGCTAAAATCTCCCTCTGATGATTTTACATCGAAAGCCGTGATTTTTGAAACGGTGTTTTCAAGCCCAAGAAGTGAATAAGTATTTTCGGTGATTTTAAGGTTGGTGTTGTTGTCGTTGAGATTGACAACTTGCGCATTTGTTGAATTAAGGGTGAAAAAGCAAGCGAGCAAAACAACAATCGAAAGCAATTTCCTGCGGAGTAAATAGCTTTTCATGGTGAAGCGTTTGAGTTTTAAAAAGTTATTGATTTGATTTTGAAAGTCTGCAAAAGTAATGTTTTTCATCGACTTAACCTAATATATACAACGAATTTAGATGTGTTTAATCTTTTGATTTTTACCATTGTAAACAGTTGCAAACATCATTTTAGATGCAGAATTTCAATATGGTTGCCTGTTCAAGATTAAGAACTTCAAATTAAAAGTTATTCCTGTTAAAACCCAAAGAAAATCCTGTTAAAAAACTGTTAACGTTACAGCTTTTGATGCAGGTATTTATTTGAAATTTGCCTTACCGGATACCAGGCTGCCAGCAATCCGAGAACGATCACTGTTGCAAAAACCAATACAAAATCAAAAATCTGAATTTGAACCGGATAAGCATCGATAACGAAAGTACCTGAGCCATCTCCCAGGCTGATCAGCCCGAATTCCTGTTGCAGCAGGCTTATGGCCCCACCCAGTAAAAGGCCCAAAAGTGCTCCGCCAATGGAGATCATGGTGCCTTCGAACATAAAAATACGTTTGATAAGCCTGTTGCCGGCACCCATACTGTGCAAAACGGCAATGTCTTTTTTCTTGTCGAGGATGAGCATGGTAAGGGAGCTAATTACATTAAAGGTGGCAATGATGAGGATGAAGGTGAGGATGAGGAAAATGGCCCACTTTTCTGATTGCATGATCTTATAAAGCAATTCCTGCTGTTCGAAGCGGTTCTTAACCTCGAACTCTTCTCCCAAAATTTTTTGTACTTCTGTCTTGACTTCATCAACATCAAATCCATCAGAAATGCCTAATTCAACTGCTGTTACCTCGGTTGAATAATCCAACAGCTTTCTTGCAAATTCGATGGGAACAACAGCGTATTTGGTATCGAAGTCCTGTTGTATAGAAAATACAGCAGACGGAAAAATGCGCTCGGTATTAAAAGCCTGCTCCACCCGCAACCCGATACGTCCCTCGCGTTTTGGCACAAAAACAATTACAGGGTTCAGTTTATCGTTAATGCTGGCACCAAGATAGTAGGATACACCGGCACCGAGAATCATTCTCGGTTTTTCGCGTTCGTATAGTTTAAATGCACCGCTGATGAGCATGGTGTCCAGTCCGGTCATACTTTCAAATTCCTCACTCACACCCTTTATCGTTGCAATGTATTGCTTGTCGCGATATTTGAACAGGGCATTTTCTTCCACAACCTGGGTCAAAACGTAAACCCCCGGAATCTTCCTAATTTCTTCCGACGGGAATTCATTGTAATTAAACGTCTTCCCTTTTTTTACGCTGATGGACAGATCAGGGTTAAACGAATTAAAAAGGGAAACGATCAGCTGCTCAAAACCATTAAAGACAGATAATACGATAATTAAAGCCATTGTACCCACAGTGACACCGGTAAGCGAAATTCCGGAAATCACATTGATGATGTTGTGGGATTTCTTGGCGAAAAGATACCTGCGTGCTATGTAGAATGGGAATGATTTGATACGGAGGAAGGGTTATTCGTTATTTGTTATTCGTTATTGGGTTATTTGCCTCGCTGCGCTCGGTGTAATTCAACTCGCTTCGCTCGTTGTCATTGATGGTCATTTGCACTGCGTGCGTAATTTGCTTCGCGTCATTGATTGTCATTTGCTTCGCGTCATTTTTGTAATTGCCACTTCCTGTGTAATTTACTATACTGCGCTCGTTGTCATTGTTGATTTCAGTTATTTCCAAACAACTAAATGCATCATTTCAACAACCATCAACCTCATCGCTAAATTCTCTTCTTTCACTCAAGTCGCTTCGTTCGCCTACTTCGCTCAATTCGCTGAAGTCTCTTGGTTCTCTAAAGTCGCTTCGTTCGCTTAAGTCTCTTCTTTCGCTATAGTCGCCTTCTTCGTTAAATTCGCCCCTTCTCGAAGTCACCACTCAATTCGTAATTCTAAATTCTAAACTCGTAATTCTCAATTCGTAATTCAAAACTCTATATTCGAAACTCACCTACTTCCATGCTTTAACGAGCAAACCGGTTCCGGTATTATGTTTCATTCTCACGTCCAGAACATTCATCACCAAAGCAAACCAATAGGTTAAAATGTAATAAAAAGGCACTATCACAAAGAAAATCTTTGAAGTGTTCAGCATCAGGATCGGGTATTTCATCGACAGTTTCCAGGAAATTTTGCCCGGCCAGCCATAGGTGTATCTTACATCAATCTTTTTGAATCCGGCCTCTTTTAGCTTCTCCTGGATTTCGTCAATATTGTAGCCGTCGCGAACATGTTCATCCACAAAGGATGCGGTACCGTCGTTTTCGTAATCATCGTGTTTATGATGATCGTGCACATCAGAGCCGCCCTGATCCGAAGGTGTGGAAATGATCAATAAACCGCCCTTTTTCATGGATTGGTTCAGGTTTTTAAAAACCTGAACATCTTCTTCAATATGCTCCATCACATCAACAGAAAGTACCAGATCAAAGGCGTTGCCACGCACAAATTTGGTGAGGTCAGCATATTCGAATTCCACATTTTTGGCCCCTATCCTGCTAAAAAAATTCCGGCAATCTTCAATTTGTTCTGTCTTGATATCCACCGCCAAAAGATTCCAGTCGGGATGTTTTTTGGCCATATGATAGGTATATTGACCAAACCCTGATCCGGCGTCAAGGGAATCCACCTTTTTGCCGGCATAAATCTTCGAGTATTGCCGCAAAGCCTTTTTTACATGCCATGTTCTGAGCAGCAAAGTATCGAGCAGCCGGTAGAACATTTTTCGGGCCCCGGGTGTGCGGTTAAAAAAACTACCGAGTGTTCTTTTTATCGGGTCGTATTCCATTTTTTGTGGTGATTAATTATCGTGCAAAAGGTTATCGATATTTTCGATGTAATCGAGTGAGTCATCCTCAAAAAATTCCAGATCAGGAATATGGCGCACCTGGTTTTTAATGCGTTTGCCGAGATTGAATCTGATTTCGCCCGTGTGATATTTTATGGACTCCATCAATTGCTTTTTATCGTTGGTTGCAAACAGGCTTAAAAAAACGCGTGCAAGCGAAAGGTCTTTGGTAACATTAACTTTGGTAACCGTGATCATCGCTCCACCATACCTGCTTTTTCCTTCGCGCTGAAACATCTCTCCCAGTTCGCGCTGGAGCATTTTGGAAATTTTAAGTTGTCGTTGTGATTCCATACGGCAAAAGTACAAAATGTTTACGCAGGGCACACCAAAATCAACAAAATGGGAAACAGTGAATATTTGATTTTGAATAATTAGAGTTCCCAGCCAAATCCGGATTCCAGCACATAGTCTGTTTCGCCGGCTCCTGCTGCAGGTTTATTGTCGTAGTTCACCGTAAAGCCGGCCCGGATATAAAAGTCGAGCGGCAGGTCATATTTTGCATCAAATTTTACATCAGAACGAAACCTTTCTGTTTCAGTAAGCCCCTGATAAACCGTGGCTGAAACAAGCAGATTCAGATCGCCAATATCATATAAATTAAGTTCTGAGCTCAAAAAGCCTTCCCAGCTTTTTCGCTGTTCAGCTTCGGTTGAATATTTTTCATCGTTGTAAGAAGCACCTAAAGAAAATCCCCAGTAGGATTGATTGGTGTGAATCACATATTTACCAAAACCAAGCCGGGCATTGATACGCAAATCCAACTTTTGCTCGGTGTTTGAAAGGAATGAAATATTGGCCGGAACATACCAGTCTTTGGGTAAAAAATAGCTGAAAGATCCCGAAGCATCGGTTCTGCGGGTAGGTTCCACATCATCCCGCTCAGAGAATAACTGGGAGTAAGAACCTGACACTGACCACAGGTCGGCAATGTAACCGAGGTTTGACCGCGTATTTAACTGGCTCAGATTATTGGCTTTTGCCACACTCAGGCTAAGATCGATAGAAGCGAAAACCCTGCTCCAGAAATCCTGATCAACCGATTTGATAAAAACAATATCATCCATGTCAACCTCATAGATTGTGATTTCGCCCTTCAGCAATATTTTTCCGTCAGGATTTGATGCAAAACTTCCGGTAACTCTTGTGCCGTCTGATAAGCTGACCAAAAAATAATTCACTCCGTAAATTTCTGCAACACCGCTCCACTCAATTTTAAAGTCGCTGTCGCTGTATTCCGTTTCCACAGTCAAAACCGCTCTGTTCATACTCTGAATTTCACCCACAATAAAATTGCCGTTGTTAAAAACGATCGAATCGTTGGCTGAAAAAGCCATCGATGATACTAAAATAAATAATGCTGTAAAATAAACTCTGGAAATCATTTCATTTAAAATTTGGTGATAAACTAATTTTAATTGGACAAACTACTAATTGGGTTTATTGTTCAACGAAATATTTATACTTCATAAACAAAAAAAGCGGCACAGTGGCCGCTTCTGTTTATTTCATGATGATGATTTGTTTATCAAAGTATTTTTCCTGGCCGCTAACTTTTAAGGTATAGAAACCATTCTCCAGATCATTCAGCAGCAGTTTATTGGAGAAGTTGGCAGGATTTGTGACCAATGATTTGAAAACAATCTGGCCAACATAATTATTCACTTCAATTGTGGCTGGGAGGCCTACTTCCTCCCAATTCTTTACATCAAGACTGATTTCGCCTGGTGAAGGGTTAGGGTAAACCTTTGCAAAATCTTCATCATCAATTTCCTTTACTCCAAAAATCCTGGCTTCGATGGTCATGTCGAGCAGATAGGTTCCGGTATTTCCCTGGTAATAATTGGATACGATGAAAAAAATGGAGTTTCCGCCATTCAAAACAAACTCCCCTGGTGCTATATCGTCGAAGGCTTCTGAAATTTCATCACCAACTATGAAAGCCCATAGCACGTCGTTGGTGTATGTGTTGCCGTTTCCGCTGTTGTAGCTGTCGTGAACGCGGGCATTGAACTTGTACTGGCTGCCCTGAGGCAGAACGATTTTATAATAATCAAGATCGTTTCCTTCGTGGATAGTTGAACCTTCAGAAGCCACCACTGCCGTATTTCCCGAAAGGTTCAATGCAAAGTTGTAGGCTACAACCTGTTCGTTGTTATCTTCATAGGGATCGGGCTGAACGACGGGAGCTGCAATTTCGATTGTGATGGGATTTGAAAACTCATCAGAACCCACCAATTGCCATTCGCCACCATTGGGTTGATCCCAGATGGCCAGAATATAAGAACCGGCTTCAACATTAACACCACCAATGGTTAAAATGAGTGTACCGTAAAAACCACTTCCTATTTCCACATCACCAGAAACAAGTTCTTCAATATAATTCCCTTCCTGATCATATAGGTCGGCTGAAACCAGGCCCGAGAAATCATTACTGCCAAAGTTTGCGATATCAAAAACTATTTCGAAAGGTTCACCGCTTACGATGGGCTGTGGGTCTATAGCCATGGCCGAATACATCTGCAAATCGTTGGGCGGCCCGACTATTGAGGTAGCCGCATAATTGCTGTATTCGCCTTCGCCAATGATCAGGTATTCGCCGCCTGTAGGCTTATAATAAATGCCAATGTAATAATCGCCGGGTGTGGCCAGTAAGCCATCACTTTCAAAAGGTACGGTGTAGGCGTTAAGTGCTTCAAGCGTTACACCATCTAATTCCTGGATAAAATCCACAAAATCGCCGTCGCTGTTAAACAGAACTGCCGCCAGGCTACCCGAAAAGTTTTCCTGTTCAAAATTGGCGATGTCCACCGTAACGGTAAACGGACCGGTAAAATTGATGGGATCGGGATCAATCACAATATCAGAATAGGCTCTAAGGTCGAAGGCCGAGGAGCCACCGCCACCACCCCCGCCGCCATCGACAGGTTCGATGCCGATAAGTGCTTGCTGGCCGGAAGTGAAAGAACCGCTTCCGCCACCAGCACCGCCAACACCCGGAGCCAGGTTGTCGAGACTGTAATAACCATCATAAACACCACCCCAACCCCAGTTCATGTGGAAGAAGTTACTGTTGTCGTAGCCATCGCAAACCCAGGTGTGCCCCCCACCTGCGCCAAACCCCGCATATTGAATCGGGCGGCCGGCATCCAGGTCTGATTTCATCATCTGAATCC
>CAYNDN010000066.1:12824-13875 GCA_964395075.1 uncultured Lentimicrobiaceae bacterium
GTAGCATCATCGTAATACTGACGGATAACGCCCTGCATATCCTGGGAATAATCAAAATATTCTTTGAGGGAATATTCAACACAATGCTGAACAGGGGATGCATTGGAAATCACATAAGCTGCACTTCCGCCAGTCTGTGCCACGCCATAATCCATGTCAACAGCCACACCAGAGTGCCTCATGATGATAGCCACTTGCTCATTGGGACCGTTAAGGCTATTGGGCATAGCACTCCAGTTGTAGGTTTGAGAACTGAAGTTGGCAGACTGTGTTCCGTAGGTATCATGATTGTAGCTGTGGTAACCGATTCCCTGGGCAGGGTGCTCCCAGTATTTCATGATCATGGCCATAGCCGTGGCCACACATCCGGTTACAGTTAATTGCTGATATTGATTATCGAAAGGACATAAATCGTTGTAATATGGTGCCTGGTCCCAGGTGGTTGCCACAAGCGGATTAACCGATGAAACCGATTTGTACAACGGATCATCTTTGCCTGAAAGCAATTCAGCCCACTGCAATTTTGCGCGGCTTCCGGTCTCAGCTTTGCTACTGATCACTTCGCTGATTTGCTCCGCATATCCGCCGAGCATATAAACCAGGGCATCCGGCAAATTCTCTCCGGTAAAATCCTGACTGAGGGAATATCCCAAAACCGGTGGCACCCGGTCATCGGCTGATACAATCACAAAACCATCTTCCTTAACCATATTAAAAACATAGAAAAGCGGATCATCGGTAGATTTAACTGCAACACTCAACTGGTTTTCTGCCGAATATACAAAGGCGGTTTCCAGTTTAACCTGATTTGAAATAAGATAACCGGCAGCCTCGGATTTAGCAGTGAGGAAATTGGCGGCTGCTTCTCCGGCTTTCTCCAACGCAACTTTTTCAGCCATAAGGGGAAGACTGGATATTACTGAAAGAAGAAGCAGAAAAAATGATTTTTGAAATGATAGTCGTGTTTTCATAGGACTGGTATTAAATGAATATCGGTTTAGAAACTTACAACTAATATTCTGCCAAATTATGGCAGAATATTAGTTGTAAG
>CAYNDN010000067.1:0-13863 GCA_964395075.1 uncultured Lentimicrobiaceae bacterium
GTATAAAATTTTTCATAAGCGTTTATTTTAATATGTTTATTCAAATTCAAGTAAAAAGGGTTCGTTGGCATAAAGGTAGTAGGAATTCCCCGGTTCAAGGTGCGTTAACGAATAAATCCCCATTTCAGGCCAGAAAATATTAACGCCTACAGCCTCGCGAATAATTATCACTTTTTCCAGGTTTTCGTCCAGCAGGCTAAGTATGGTGGGGCAATCTTTGCATAATACCGGAATGAGGTTCCAGCCCTGCTGGATTTGAACGCTTTTTACCTCAGGCTCATCCCCGATAACGGTCAGGTCGCGGTTGGCTGTAAGTTTTGTGATGTAACCTTTCTTGTAGTCCCAAGTTTCAATTGTGGATACACCGCCCCCCGGCCAGTACACTTCACCAAAATGCTGCAAAATGATCAGGTCATCACCCAATTGTGCTGCGATGGATTCTATGCTTTTATCTGTTGGATCAATATAAGAGGAGAGGTCATTCCATCCGGCTGTGAGCATAATCTGATGGGATTGCATCTGTGCCGACATGATCTCCGAAACAGCAAACTGCGCGGTTTCAGGTGAAATGTAGGTGTGGTCGTAATTATCGGTCGACCAGAAAATGGTGTCGAATGGGGTTTTCTGCATAATCTGCGGATCAGTGGTCAGGTTGTGAAAAACATCTTCGCCGGCAATTGCAAGCCCGCTCACCGTTGGAATAAAACAGTGGTTATCGTGCAGTGCGATGATGTCTCCCAGCGGTGCCTGTATGGTATCCATATCGGCGAATGTGGTGCGGCTGCCGCCAGGCGCATTGTCGTAGGGCTGTTCCGAAAATACTGTAACATCCAATTGCTGGTTTGGGAATAAAAAAGAGTTGATCAGCCCTTCAAAAATCTGTCCGTTTGTATTGTCCTCCACAGCCCAAACGTTGCCTTTGAGGGTTGCCAGAAAAGTAGAATAATTGTAGTCGATTACCTGATCGCCGGCATTATATGGCTGCCCGATGCCATCGCCGCGCCCGTTACTGAGCGCAATTTTTCGCAGGCTGTCCGGATATCCGCCAATGGCTGCAATATCGTTGTAGAATTCATCAAAAAGTGCATCACTGCCGGCTGTGGCCGATGGCGGATCGGTGTAATGGTACACAAGCATTTGCCTCGGTGCCGGTTCATCAAGGATGTCGAGCAGTAGCTGAACATTAGGATCGAGGTCCTTAAAGAAAAATATCTCGTATTGCAGTCCCAGAGGCATGTTGGCACCAAGGTGAGGCGTTTCGAACGAAACATACAAATTGGCATTATGCGCAAGGTTGTTGTGCTCCATGTAAGTGAGTGCGTAGCGGGTAACAAGGCCGCCCATGCTCGGGCCCACAATCTGAAGTGGCGCGCTGTAGCCGATGGAATCGTTCACCATTTCAAGCAGTTTCGCAAAAAGAAAAGCATTACTCTGAATATAAGTAAGCGGCTGATGAAAATTCAGCACCACAATGTCAAGCCCCTCTGCGCGCAAATCTTCCAGCATGTTTTGCTGGTTAAACAGGTCGTACAGTTCATCCCATCCGAAGTTATCCTCAAAGTCGATGCCTTCGCTCAGCACAACAGGCCGTGTAAGTTCAGTATGCTGATCGCTGAGCAAAACAAAGGCATCCCCGCTGGTGGTTACGCCATTGTAGCCCTGGTCGGCCTGCACAAGCCATGTTGCTGTTGGGGCAGGCGCCACAAGGCGTTTCACGTTGATTTTGAAAAAGCTATTGAAAATTTCACCACGGGCGTTGTATTGAATGGCAATGGTTTTTTGTCCAATACTGTTATAGCTTGCGCTTATTTCATCTCCGGCAGAAAATTTTTTCCATCCTGAACCATCATCAAAATTGATCCTGAAATTCACGGGAAGGTTTTTGAAATTTGAAAAAATAAAATCTTCGCTCAGGCTAAAAGTTACCTGACTGCCATTATAGATCTCATTGCGAAAAGCTGCGGCTGCAAATACGGTGTATTCCGTTATCCGGGCATCCTTTAAATCCAGGGTGTTCTCATCAATTAAATAATCAGCCGGATTGCCCCGGATGCGGTTGTAATCAAATGCCAGCATCCCGATGGGGATCACGCCCGATTCCATGTTTTCCTTAGCTTTTTGATGGATGCTTTGAATGGATTCGAAATGGCGTTGCGAAAGGTTGCTTTTTGCGATTTCGAAATAAAGCTGGTTCCAGATGTAAAGGTTTAATGCCTTTGCATTTTCCGTACCGTTATAATTTTCAATGCCTGAAAGCCCCGGGCTGAGGTCATAAAGAAATCCGGTTTGAACTTTTTCAACAGGTTGAACATTTACCTGGCCATATAAAGTACAGCCCAGGAGAGCTACAATAAATAATAGTGATTTTTTTTTCATTGTTAATGGATTGATATGAAACATTGTTTTGAGAAGCAGCAAGAAAACCATACCCTCAAAATTGCCAGCTTCAACAAATGTAGTATAATTGAATGTTAGCCGGTTGTTAATTTTGTGAAATTAAGAATTCGATCAAAAAAATGCCGCATTTCCTGACCTGTTTCTATTAAAAAGTGCATACGATGACCAGACATCATCCAACGAGTTACGATTCAAATACTATTGCAGCACAACTTTCTTCATGCAGTTTCCCGCTGTTGTTTCAAAACAGAAAAAGTAAATGCCTTTGGGTTGGGAGGAAATATCTATTTTGGTTTCTGAGTCCAAATGGGTTTCCAGAACCGGCTGCCCCAAAGTATTCAGAATTTTTAATTTATTGGGATTTCCTGAATTGTATGTCGAAACATTAAAGCGGCCATCGCCAGGATTTGGAGAAACTATGATTTCCGGCCGGGCAATTTCCGTTGTTCCTGTATTGAAAATTTTATCAGGCAATGTGGTTTCCCACAATCCCCGCCCAAAAGTTCCGGCTCTCAATTTTTGCCCGGTGTAATTCACCTCCAGCCAGTTTACGATCACCGCCGGAAGGTTCTGAGAAAACGGCTCCCACTGATCCATGGTGGCATCTCTGAAATAAACGCCCACATCTGTTCCGACAAAAAGGGCATCCTCGCTTCCATTAACATGTACGATGCAGTTTATGGGCAGGTTTGGCAGGCCAATTTTTAAGTCTGTCCAGTTATTTCCATCGTACATTTTCACTTTGTAATCATCAAGGTAGCCGCTGTAAGAAACCCAGATTTTCTCAGGGTTGGAACTACTAACGGCTATATCGGTTAAAAAATAAGTCCCATCTTCATTTCCTGGAGTTGGCGGGGTGATGTCTGTCCAGTCTGATGCATTGAGCCCACCTCCGGAGTTTGTACTGAAAAGCCTCACAGCATCAAAATCAGTCACCCAGCTTTCAAGCTGTACTGATGAGAAATAGATATAATCCGGATTTGCAGGGGCAATTTCCAAAGCATAAATGGCGCTGTTGAAATTGTTCCAGCCTTCTGGCAAAATCGTGTTTACATCCGTGATTTTGTACCAGTCGGCGGGTACCGAAGTTGAGGCATCATCCACCTTCCACAGGTTAATCCTGGCCTGGAAAAGGGTTTTGTTGTTGAATGGATCGGCAACCAGTGAAGCACCAAACCATGAAGATTCGTTTACAGGATCAAAACCCACCATGGTGATATGCCATTTTGGGTTTTCAAAACTTTCAACCGATCGGAACAGGGTGCCATTAAAAGGATAAGGAATGGTGGCATACATTAAATCCTGGTCATCTTTATCCATCAGGCATTGAAAACCATCGGCATTGTTGATCTCCGAGTACCATTTATTTCCTGACCGATAAAAAATTCCCAAATCCTGACAACCCATCATGATTTGATCCGGGTCGATGGCTGAACTCCCCAGGTTGTAAATGGTTGACAATCCCAGGCCGTTATTCAGTTCGATGGTTGGATTTCCATTGGATTGGGCGTAAAAGACCCGGGAATTTAACGCCCATTTGAAGCTGCCACCGTCCGTAATTTCCCATGATTCAGTCAGGTCTTTTTTAAACAATCCTCCATCGGTTCCCAAAAAAAGAACATTTTCTTCCCAGGGCGAAAACACGAGTTCGTGGTAATCAATATGCGCATTCAAGGGCAGATTTTTCCAGGTGTTTTCCGGATCTCCGGAATCCAGAAAATAGGGCCGTACCCCGGCGCAGTAGAGCATTTCTGCGTTTACCGGCGAAACGGCCATTTCCGTTCTGCCACCAGTAATTCCCGGGCCAACCTTTCCACCAAAAAGTCCCTCGGTTGTCAGTGCTGTCCAGGTTTCATCAGCAATATCATACTGGTAAAAATAAAAATGTGAAGCCGATTGCCAGTTGTAAGGGGGCGGCGTGTCGCGGGTCATGCAGTTGATGTAGAGATAATCTCCCTGCGGGGCAATGGCCAGGTTGCAAACACTCACATATTCTTCGCCGTTAAACTGTGCCGCCCAGGGCGTGTTTGTGAAGTCCAGTCCGCTGCCAGGAGTGGCAATGCGTGTCCATGAACCGGGCTGGCCGTTTTGAATTGATGAAATGATATCCGTCCCACAGGCAAACAAAATATCAGGATTGTTGGGGTGAAACGCCATATTCCGGATGAACTCAAATTCGAAGTTCACCGATGGATACACTTTACTCCATGATGGCATTGTGGCATTGCGATTCTGGGTGCTGAAGATACCGATCGATGTAGCCGCAAAAGCCATGTTTTGGTTTTGAGGATGAAGCAGGATTTTAGCGATTGTGAAGGTTGTGTCCAGATTATTCAATCCCGCCGGATGCCAGGTTTGGCCGGCATCCATGTATCTATAAACTCCGGATGACCAGGTCCATTCGCTGTCAACGTCTCCCGTACCCAAAAAGATGATATCTGGATTTTGAGGGTCAAGGGCAATGGACGAAACGCCTAGAAAAGGTAATTGATAATCGGTGTTGAGGTTTTCCCAGTTTTGCCCGGCATTGTAACTTACCCAGGCCCCGCCGGATGGTGCTCCCACATACATGGTGTTGGTGTCAGTGGGATGGAAAGCGATGGCGTCGATGCGGCCTGTGCCACCCAGCCCGTTCTTTTTTGGGCCCAGTTCCACCCAGTTGGATTCAAGGTTTAGCGATGATCTTTTTTCTGAACTGTAGGTTTGGATGTATTTTCTTTGCTGGTGTACTGCTTTCGAAAAATCATAATTTCCGGTTAGTCTTGGCCCCCAGAATTTTTCCCATCTTCTGAACTGGTTGAATTCACTGCCTTCGTCGTATTTCCCGGCATCACCATTAAAGTTTTTAAAATAGGATTGTTGGGTTGCTTTGAAACTATTTTGATGGTTTTGTGCAATTAAGGGGAATGTTGAGATGAGGAGAAGTAGTGTTATATTAATTGGTAGTGTGGGTTTCATGATAGTTGCTTTAGTTGCAAAGAAAAATTCGAAAAATCCTCAATCAGACCCCCTCTAACTCCCCCTCGAGGGGGAGGATGCCACTACACAAGACCAGCCAATGACCTTTGGGTGGGGACTCCCTTCCCTTAAAGGAAATGGGTTTGGGTCTTTAATTTTGCTTATTTCAAGATGAACCAAATTTTAATAGAAAAATCCAAAAATAAGAATTCCTTAAAACAAAAAAGGTGATTCACCTTCTGCGGCAAACCACCTTTACAAATATATTTTTCAGTTCAGGTTATTCTACCAATACTTTCTCCACAAAGGTTTTTTCATCCGATTGTATGTGGATGAAGTAGATGCCTTTCGCGTATGAAGAAAGGTCTATCATGTTTTCTGCATTGGAAGTTTGGCTTAAAATCAATTTTCCAAAAGCATTGTAAATCTTTAGCTCAGCCCCTTCAATACCATCTGGAATCGAAATGGTGAAATGTCCCTGGTTTGGATTGGGATAAATTTCAAAATTGATTGTACCAATATCTTCCATTCCGGTACAGATGTCGGCTTCAATTTCCAGTGCTTCGGAGAAACTGCTTTCGCCGCAGGCATTTACAGCCTGAACATGGAGTTCAACCAAACCCACATAATCCGGTGTCCAGGTGATAGTTGCTGTGGTGGCATTTCCTTCTATTGTTCCGGCTTCTTCGGGCAGCAATTCCCAGTTAAACGCATCATCTTCATTTACGCCTGTAATGCTGTAATCGTAGGTGAGGCCGTAGTTGGTGCAAGGATAAAGATCGCCTTCCGGCATGGGCGGTGTTTGTGGAAACTGGTGAATATAAAGCATCAGTTCGTCGCTTACCGTTCCACCACTCATGCCGTTTGCAGTTACCGAAAGGATAACCTCACCATCCTGAATGTCCTGCGAGCCGGGTGTGTAGGTTGGCTTCATCATATTAGCGTTATTAAATTCCCCATCGCCATTGGTGCTCCAGGTAATGCCCTGAACAAACATGGCACTGGCATCGGGCTGGAAGGTTTCGCCCTGACAAATGTTGCCATCGTCGCCGGCGTTCATCGTGGCCTGCGCCAGCGGCGGGAACAAGATAAAATCGATCCACGCGCAGTCATCGCCATTTTGCACAGCCTGATCTTTTTCGTAAACCCAACGCAGGCTATGCATTCCGGCAGGAACAACAATCTCTACCAATTGCCAGGCTTCTTCACCCGACCACTGGCCTTTGAGTGAATTGTCCACATAAAAACTTAAATAGTCGTAATTGGATTCTGATGAAACCTTGCGGTAGAATGAAATGGTATCGGTTTGCAGGATCATGATGTCCAGGGATATTTCACTTTCGGCGTTGTGGCCAATGGCTCCTGATTTGATGCAGTAGTTCCCTTCCCATGGATCTTCGGTGCAAATCCCCCAATCGGCATTGCCCGAAAATTCCCAGTTATGGGCGGTGAAATCACCGGTTTCGAAGTTTTCGCTGATGGTTCCCAGGTCAAAGGTGTAATTCCTTGAAATCTGGTAAGCACCTGCTTCTGCATCAGCAAATACTTTAGCTACATCGCCTGTGGCAGCATCTTCGCTGATCAGCACCTCAAATTCCATGGTCCCTGTTTCGTTCACATTCAGTGCCGGGCAATCCATCGAGCCTGAAACAACGGTAATAAACTCATTCATTGCTTCCAGCACCATTTCAATATCCGGTGAAAGGCAATGGCCCTGGTTCATCAGATCAAATTTTAGCATGGCTGTTTCGCCGGGATCGAGCATGCTGTTACCATCGCCACCATCAAAATCATCGATGGTAACATTGGTGAAGTTGAGCGCCGGGGCACAGGCAACAATGTCAAAATCAGAATTCCAGGTTTCCTGTCCTACGGCATTAACTTCTATTTCAAGATTGTGCTGATCCGGGATGTCATCTGCAATAACCACCTCAAAGGCATCTTCAATAGTTATGATTTCACCCGGGGCAAAATCGCCAAAGTCAACCACAAGGTAAGGCAGGCTGATGTATTGATCGGTAGAACCAAGCGTTACCGAAACATTGCTGGCAGCCTGATTCCCCACGTTTTCCAGCGAGAGGCTCAAGTGAATGGTTTCTCCAAAATCGGCTTCTCCATTGTTGTTTCCTGCAGCATCGTTAATTTCAAAAGCATCAAAAATCACATAAGGCTGATCGGTAACAACGGCAATATTTTCTGTGTAAGTGGTTCTGTTATGTGCTGTAATATAGATATCAATGAGCTCGGTAGAACTTACCGGGTTAAAAAATTCCACATCCACATCACCGGTTTCATCAGCAACGCCACGTCCTATCAAGATGCCATCCTGCATAAGGCCAATCCTGGCGAATGGTGCATCCGTTGTAACGCTTATATCTCCTGCTCCGATGGGCAATGCATTCGGGTGGCTGGCTAAAATTGTTGTAGGCTGTGCAGTCCAGATATCCATGGTTGGATCACCAAATAAAGTAATTTCGTAAGCACACCAGCGGATAACTCCGGAACTTAATATGTTTGAGGTATTGTCTTCGCGAGAGTCGCTGTTGGCGACACCTATTTGTGTCAGGTCTTCCCCAAAAATCGCATCATAAAATTCCCGGTCCAGATATTGCGATGCCCCATTTGTGTTTCCCGGCGAATACCAGCCATACCTTGAGTTTCCGAGT
Organism: uncultured Lentimicrobiaceae bacterium; assembly: GCA_964395075.1. Lineage (GTDB taxonomy): Bacteria > Bacteroidota > Bacteroidia > Bacteroidales > 4484-276 > SABY01. Next base: position 8,022 of record CAYNDN010000067.1, read on the forward strand.
GTGGCAACTTCGGCGGTAGCCAAAACTGTAATATTCTCACTAAAACAATCATTTGAGTATCCGCCTCCCGAACCGCGGTTATCAAAAGCACCGTTGTAACAGCCTTGCGAATAGCCAATCACAAAACCGCGAGAAATACCATCGTTCTGAAAGTTTGACACGGTAATGTCGCTGTTGTACATTTTCATGTTGTAGCTTGTAGAGCTATGCCCCAGGTGGTTCAGCAGGTGGCAGCCCACATTGTTGAACTCATTGAAAACGTCATATTTGTTCCAGTTGGATGTTTTTTCGTAAAGCTTGTTGATGTTAAAATTGTCAGAAACCCCGGCTGTTGTAAATCCAAAGTTACTGCTTCCATAAGCCACCTCATCTTTTGAATCGCCGCCCCAGGTTTGATCATCCAGTGCTTCGCCAACCATCAACGACATTTCGATGTCATCTACAACAGGCATTTCCTGATATTTAATGAGCTTATTGATCATATTGGAAATTTCGGTAGGTGAGTCCACACAAAAGCGTCCTATCATTACCTCTGCATAAATATCCTCTTCACCGGGTTCGCCCCACCAACTGTTGTTGTTATTGTTCCAGGTTCCGTCAAGGCAGCAGTAGTACATATCCGATGGTAAGTCACCATCAACTGTACCACCTCCGGTATTTACATAAAAGCCCCGGTGAGGGACTATCCTGCTGGACGAGTTATTCGGGTCTGCATCACCACCAAGGATAACGTAGGTAATTCCATAATTATCGTAATAATCGATGATGCAGTTTCTGATCATTTCCTGATCGTCATCACCCGGATAGGTGTTATAAATATTTTCAACGGTTTCCACCTGAATGGCAAATCCGCGTTCGGTTTTATATTCGATGTAAGTTTGAAAAACATCCACAAAACTTTCCTTGGTGATCAGTAAAATATCCACATCCTCATCACGGGTAGGAGCAAACGCATAATCAGCGATCATTTCAGGATTTTCAACGAGGTTTTCAATTCTTTTTTTGGTGAGATAGTTTTCATGGCCCTGGCGAACTCCCGCCCTGTTGATAGTTTCGGTTTCAATTTCGATGGTAATCTCATCCATGCATCTTAACAGATTTTGTGTCGGTAAATATTCCATGGGGTTTATACCAATTACCCCGATTGAATATCCGCCCAGGTACTGCGTGCTTTGGATACCAATAGTTGTTCCGGGAAAAGCATTGTCGGCTGTGTAAATGTTCATGTCGGCCACAGGCCGATAGTTTTTGGGTGCAGGCTTCGAAATCGGGAACTGGCGGCTGGCCGGAATGATCTTCAGATTTTCCAGATCATTTTTCCAGGTAACTGATCTTACATTGATGGATTTGATTTGTGTGCCCTGGGGAAGCAGGATTTCTGCACTGAAGAAAGGAAGCAATGGCTGGCCTTCTTCGCCCTGGTTAAAGCAGTTTTTGAGTTGTGGTTCAACATACCCGTCATATTTTTCGATGAATTTGGGATTGTTGAAGCTGAAAGTTTGTGTGAGTGTTTGAGCGTTAATGCCATAAACAACAAGCATGAGCATTAAGAGTAGATAAGTTTTAAATTTCATTGTAAATAATTTGTGATTAGAAAAAAAGAACGTTAGTTAAAGCGCATAAAATTACAGAATTGGGGCTGAATACATAGAAATCAGGCTAATATAAAATGGTTCTTAATAGAAGTGAACGATGGGCTGAGTGATTGAAAGGATGGTATGACGGAACATTGAGTTGCGTTCTGTTGCTTTGAGCGGATTTAGAGAGCCTGAATTTGTAATCGTGTTATAGCACAGTAAACTGAACGAAAAAAAGGTTATGCGACCGATTATATTCGCAGTCAATAGATTGCACGATTAAGTGGTTTAATTTTTCGAAAAGCAGGTGGAAATCACAAATAACTAATAACTATTAACGAATAACTTATAACTCACTCCACCGGAGGCGGGAACACCACAAAACAATCTTCTTTAACCCTGATAAAATATGCCTTTCCGGGCATGAGCTGGGTGAGGGTGTAAATGCTTTGTGATGGCCAGTAAACCTTGTCGCCACCCACTTCTTCCACAATATCAATCAACTCGTCAATATCCCTGAATACCACAAATGATGAAGATGGTACTGTGTTCAGCACGGGCATCAGGTTCCAGCCTTCCTGCAAAAGAACCGTTTGTGAAATTTCGAAAAGCCCGTAAACTTTGATCTGGAATGGTTCTTTAGCGTGAACAACATACCCTTGTTCGTTGCTCCACTCGCCGATTGTGTTGATGCCCTGATCGGGCCAGTAGAGATTTGATTCGATGTCGTGAATCACATCCACTTTATCGTTCACGGTATCAAAAATGGTTTCAAATTCTGGGTTAAGGGGAATTACATAGGTTGATATAGCACTCAACCCTTCAGGCAAACTGATGGTATGCGTGAGGCTCGACGGGAACACAATCATTTGCACCGGTACATCAAATTCAGGGTTGGTAGTATCGTTGCTGTGGATGGTAAAATACCGGTCGTAACTTCCGATGGGAATCCCGGCTGAATTGAAATAGAGGTCAGTTTGGATTTCCTCGCCCGGAGGAATCACACCGCTTTCAGGATCGGCAATGAGCCATATCTCTTCCGGGATGAGCGTGATGGTATCGGTGATGGCGTGCGGAGTGCCGCCGAAATCATCACCGCTTATGGTGTAAATGATATTGAGGGTGTCGTTGAGGTTTTCATCAAATTGAATGTTGACAATCGACAAGGCCGTTTCTCCGGGAAGAATATTTCCGCCATTACTGCCATCGGCATCGTTCCAGCTCACCGGTGAACCGTTTCCTGATGAGCCGTCAAATACCAGTGGACCCTGGGTTCCGCCAATGAAATTCGTGGCAAAATTTACGGTTACCCCTTCCGGGAAGTAAACGATCAGCGTGTCGAGCCATTCGTTATCCGGGCTGCCGTTGTAGAGGTTCATCGAAAAATCGATGGTTTCACCCGGCTTATACCCGGTGGGTGAAATGGTCAGTTCTGATCCTTCAATGCTTTCGGGTTGCTCCGGAAGGTTCGTCCACAATCCGGAATTTGCATCAATCGAATATACCAGCGTATCATCACCGGTATTAAAAATGGTCATCCCTTTTTTTGAAATGGTGTCCGGCCTGATAACGAGATAAAATGAATCCGGCAAAACAAAAAGTTCGGGTGTCAGGAGTTTTGTCGTTCCTTCAATTGAAATATCAAATGCTGGTTGAGTATTCTGTGAAAAAGACACCCCGGATAAAAAACAAAAAATAAAAAGGGAAAGTACTACTATTGAAGTTTTGATTTTATGTACCATTTCGTATTTAGCTTAAAAATCCTAAGCAAAATTACTATGCCATATCAATACCTCTGTGGCACCATATCCAAATTTTTTCAACGAGGCGTCGCGTGTTTTCATGTTATCATACTCGCTGAGGATTTCATTTATCTTTGTTTTTAACACACCTTCGCCAACGCCATGAATAAAAGTAATTTTGGTTACATAGCTCCGAATGGCACTTTCAAGACATCTTACAAAGTAATTGAGCTGGTAGTTGAGCATATCCACGTTGTTCATCTTCGAATAATCTTCTATGAGTTCACCAATGTGCAAATCAACAATTGCCTCCCTGGGACTGGTTTTATGCTTGTTAATAACTTCTTCGGGTTCTTTGGGTTTGGCATGTTTGGCCTCCACATCTTCATCATATTTTTGATCCAGTTCCGATTCGGCCACCGCCGGCTGGGTATCAATTTCGTTGATTTTAAAAATATATGCTTTGCCTTCGAGGAACGAGGATTCCAGGTAGGAGTTTTCTTTGAAAAGTTTGGCCGGCTTAAAGCTGAAAACACTGTTTACAGGCACCAAAACCTTTAAAGATGAATCTTTGTGAAACATGGCCTGGATCACGCCATAGCTCCATTTTTCAATTTCCTCGCGGTCTATTGTGCCCAGCAATATCTTGGTGTTCGGCTGCATAGCGTCATAATCGGTGCCACCCCATGCACCGTTTTGCTTTCGCAGAAAAAGGCTGAACAGCACATCGTAGCTGGTGTAATTGATCAGGTAAACATCAAGCGATCCGGTGAGCAACCATTTTTGATCGTGTGGTAAATAGGCCAGGTAAAGGCCTTTCGCATCGTTACTTCTGGCTTTAAATATTTCCAGTTTGCTACTGCGGTCGTCATAAGTAACTTCTTCTGTTTGGGGAGGTGGTGCAGGTCGTGGTGGTTCAGGGGTCAATGCCTGTGAAGGCCTTTTACCACCATCATACATGCCCATTTCATTATCAATAACAAGTTCGCTGTTGAGTACAGGTATCTCAAAACCATCCTCAATTCTCACATGAACCATGCTACTGCTCACGATTTTGCAGACCTCACCACTGCCGTGTTCATTCAAAAATTTTACTTTATCTCCTAATTTAAACTTCATCGTTTTTAAATTTTTCGCAAAGGTACTTTACTTTTCAACCCATCTAAAAATCGTTTGAATAGGTAATCAAATTCAGCCAACAATTAATACATTTGTCAGAGAGATAAGCAGTATTATACATGACAACTTTCAAAGCGCATTTTTTAAATTTCATGTTACGCAATCGCCATTTTTTTAGCGGAAAGCTCAAAAAGGAAGTTTTTAATATGAATACTTCCATTGGTGCTTTTCGCGAACAGTGCGAAAGAGGCGCCGCAAGATTTGGGAAATCACCTTCCGTCATTACAGTGGAACCTTTTGAAATTGAAAGTATTCCGGTTGAATTTTTGATTCCTGAAGGTGCTGATCCTTCAAAAGTAATTCTATATGTGCATGGCGGCGGATATGTTTCAGGATCATGCAATGATCACCGCGGTGTGGTTTCAAAACTGGCAAAAAACACAGGTATAAAATGCCTGCAGTATGAATACCGCCTGGCTCCGGAGCATCCTTTTCCCGCAGCTGTGGAGGATTCGCTTAAAGTTTATGGATGGGTGTTAAATTCCGGATACCGGTCCGAAAATATTGTTGTGGCCGGCGAATCGGCTGGAGGCGGACTGGCGCTGGCGTTGCTGCTGGCGATTAAAAAAGAGCAGCTTCCCATGCCGGCGGCAGGGGTGGCCATTTCTCCCTGGACCGATCTGACCTGCTCGGGTGAATCCTACCAAACCAAAAATAAAAGATCGGTGGCGCCACTCAATTCATGGACGGTATTCAGTAAACATTATTGCGGCGATCATGATCCTGCTGATCCGTTGATTTCTCCGCTGTTCGGGGATTTGGCCGGACTGCCACCATTGTTGATTAATGCAGGTGAAGATGATGAGCTGTTCGACGATGGCAGACTGTTTGCCGAGAAGGCCCGGGAAGCCGGCGTGAATGTAACTTTCCGTGCCGGAAAAGACATGGTGCATTGTTACCCGCTGATGGCGCCCATGTTCCGCGAAGCCACCGAAGCCATCGAGGAGATTATAACATTTATCAAAAAGCATCTTCGGGAATATATCTAAGTTTTGTGTAACAAATTATTCGTAATGCACAAAAATCTGCATTTTTGTGCATTACGATATAAAAACTGCACATATGATTAAGAAGTTAAATCTGGATATAAGATTGAAATGGAATCAATATTTTGAGAAAATTAGCTTTTAACAGGATGACTAAAAAACTGATTATCGAAGAACGCAGCCGTAACATCGGCAATTTTAAAGTTGGCCGGCTATTGCCTGTTCGCCAGAAGCGGCAGGTAGGGCCATTTACATTTGTCGATCATATTAGGCCGGCTACAATCAGTAAAGGAAAATATATGGATGTGGATCAGCATCCACACATCGGATTATCCACGTTGACTTATTTAATTGAAGG
>CAYNDN010000068.1:0-13792 GCA_964395075.1 uncultured Lentimicrobiaceae bacterium
TCAGTTACGCAAAAATAAACAATTACACATTATGGCTTGAGGTCAGTTGTTCTGAAAGTATTGGAAGGGCTTAATGGATTTTTGAATTTCCCGGCTTATTTGTTCATGTTTAGAAAGGAGGTCAGGTAGTGAAACAGGATCAATTTTTTTGCCTGATTGTATCTGGACAAACTCCCTGAAAGAAAGGCCTTGTATATGATAGGTTACTGCCCTCCGACTTAGATCGGCCTTGCTGTTGATAATGTCAAGTATAGATGAACCGGTGAAAACGACCTGTAACCCCGGATAGCTATCGTAAATATTTTTTAGCTCAATGGCCCAATTTTGATATTTATGAATTTCATCAATGAACAAATGCTTACCACCAGCTTTCTCAAAATCATCTGCCAATTGAACCAGGTTTTCATACGGAAAAGCAATATCATCCAGACTTAAATACAAACATGACTTGTCGTATCCGAATTTTCCCTTAATATATTGAAGGATTAGTGTGGTTTTACCAACCCCCCTGGCACCCTTTATTCCAATTAGTTTTTCATCCCAGGAAATCCTTCCATGCATACTGCTTTTAAATGTCGTGCTAAGATTTTGCAGCGTTTTCTGGTGCTTTATCCATAAATTTTAACGAATAGAATAGTTGATTTAACAGGTTGGATAATTATTCTGTCTTCCTAAAAGCCTCTTTAAATTCATTCACACTATAGGCATCCTCAGCACAGAATTCGCCAATGGCAGTCCGCTGTAACGATGCCAGGTATGCCCCACTTTCCAGGGCCTTTCCAAAATCATTGGCCAGCGAACGGATGTAGGTGCCTTTGCTGCAGCGCACCCTGAAAAACACCTCCGGCATTTTAATTTCGGTAATCCCGAAATCGAAAATTTCAACCAACCTGGTACGCATTTTCACATCTTCATTTTTGCGGGCATATTCGTAGGCTTTTTTCCCATCAATTTTAACAGCCGAGAACACAGGAGGTTGCTGTTCGATGGTACCGGTGAACTTTTTGGCGGTTTCATGAATCATATCCTCTGAAATATGATCAATGGGATAATCCTGATCAGGTTTGGTTTCCAGATCAAAACTGGGGGTGGTTTTTCCGATATAAAAACTACCGGTATATTCTTTTTTCTGCGCCTGGTAGGATTCAATCTCCTTGGTTTTTTTTCCGGTGCAAATAATTACAAGACCTGTGGCAAGTGGATCCAACGTTCCGGCATGGCCAACCTTAAGTTTTTTTAAACCATACTGTTTACTTATAAAATAACGCAGGCTGTTCACCACATCAAATGAAGTCCAGTTGATTTCCTTATCAACAAGGATTACCTCACCAGCATTAAAATCAGGATTTTGGGTAAGTGTATTTTTATCTATCATGCAGCAAATAAGGCATAAGCGATGGCTATTCCACCAACGATAAGGCAATAGAAAGCAAACCAGCTGAGCCTGGCTTTTTTCACCAGTGTAATCATCCAGGTACAGGCCAGAATTCCGGTGAAAAATGCGGCTACAAATCCAATGGCAAGTGGAAACATTTGTCCGGACTGATAGGCTATTTCATCAGATAACAAATCTTTGGCCATAGCACCGAGAATGAGCGGAACCACCATCAGGAAAGAAAACCGGGCCGCGCGTGAACGGTCAACTTTGAGCAAAACACTGATTGAAATGGTGGCTCCTGACCTGGAAATGCCGGGCATAATTGCCACGGCCTGAGCTACACCAATAATAAATGCATCCAGGTAACCAACTTTTTTTTGTGTAGTTTTAGCACGATCAGCGAGCAAAAGCAAAAGTGCCGTAACCAACAACATGACTCCAACAAGAAGCAACCTGCCACCAAAAAGGCTTTCGATTTGCTCTTCGAGCAAAACACCCACAAGTGCCGCAGGAAACATCGACACGACGATTTTTAATGAGAATACGGTTTCTTCGTTCCATTTAAACTGAAAAAGCCCACGCAGGATTTCAGCTACATCTTTCCTGAAAACCACAATGGTGCTGATTGCTGTAGCAGCATGGAGCACAACCGTCATCAACAGGCTTTCCTCGGGGAGGCTGGTGTCACCGAGGATGAACTTGGCCAGTTCTAAGTGGCCGCTACTGCTTACCGGTAAAAACTCGGTAAGGCCCTGGATGATTCCCAGGATCAAAGCTTCAAGCCAGTTCATGAATTATTCGGTTTCCGTATTTGATGTCTTTGGCTTTTTCATGATTGCATAAATCCCTATGGCATAACCTATCATGATTAATATCGGGGAAAGTGTAAGTCGCTGGAAATTGAACATACCGTAATTAAAAACATCCGGTTCATCCGAGCCACCACCTATCATGAGCAGGAAACCGACAAGCAGAAATACCAACCCAATGAGCAGCCATTTGTAATTTTCCTTATCGAAAGCAAATCCTGACCGGTCTATTTTCTTTTCTTTGATAGCCGCTACCCTGCCTTGCTTCGAGGCTTTGGGGGTTACTGATTTTTTATTTATCCTGGTTTGTTTCATCTGTTTAAAATTTTGGCAAAAATATCAATATAAATCTTCTGAGCGTATGTTTAGATACTTTTTAACTGCAATGTATGTGGACAACCAGGTGATTAACAGCCCAAACCCAATGACAAGAGCACTCCCTGCACCGACCAAAAGAAAGTTTTTAATCAGACCCAATTCAGAAAACCGGTAGCTGCCAACAATCAAAACACCAATCAGCAGCATCACTGCAATAATACCTCCGGCAAGACCCTGGTATAAACTCTGAATTAAGAATGGCTTTCGGATAAACCCCTGTGTGGCTCCCACGAGCAACATACTTTTAATCAACATACGTTTTGAATATATTGATAGCCTGATGGTGTTGTGAACCAGAAAAACTGCGATAATTAATAAAAGCACACTAAACCCAAGAACCCACTTGCTTATCCGCGAAATATTGCTATCGATTAAATCGAGCAACTGATGCTCGTATTCAATACTCCGGATGATGCGGTGATTAAGCAAAGTTTGCTTTATGCCGGCAAGGCTGTCACCTGAGGTGTACTCCTCATATAAAAACAACTCAAGTGTTGGCGGCAATGGGTTATAACCGATAAACGTTATAAAATCCTCACCCAGTTCATCCTGTAATTTTTTAGCTGCTTCATCTTTAGAAATGTATCTGGATGACTTCACGAACTTAAATTGTCTGGCGGAATTCTTAAAATCCATGATTTCTGAAGCCTTTGCGTCACTGTCTAAAACAAGCGAAATGCCAATATTTTCTCTAAAATAGGTGGAGAGTTTTCCGGCATAAAGCATCAGGAGTAAAAGTAATCCCAGCATAAAAAGCACCATGGCAATGCTCAAAACCGAGGTACTGTAGGCTACCTTGTAACGCCGCTTATTATATTTTTCACCAAAAGATTTCACATGCAAATAGTAAAGAACGAAAGTAAAAAAAATTATCTATGACGCTGATATCTGTTAAAATTTGATTTCAGCCAATAAGCCCTGGGACATATTTAAATATCTACATTCGAGAAAACTTTATAGATTTGCCGGCTTAACAAAATCTTTTACTCATGAAGAAACTTATTCTTACTTTGCTCAGTGTAATCCCCATTTTAGGGACTGCATTCCTCATCAGCTCATTTTCCGAAAAAGAAAATAACCAGACCCGTGAAAACACGCCAGGAACCGTAACCTTTTCGGTAACGACCCAAAGCCAGGGTGGATCTTATGCACCAAAGCATGTGCTCGCAATTTGGGTAGAGCACAACGGAGCATTTGTTAAAACCCGCAAAGCCATGGCCAATCAGCGTAAACAATACCTGTACACCTGGAAAGCAGCATCGAACTACAACGTTACCGATGCTATTACAGGACCAACGCTCAACAGCCATACATCGCACACCATCGAATGGGACTGCACCGATCTGGATGGCAATGTGGTTGAAGATGGCGAATATGTGATGTGGATCGAATTTACAGAGAAGCACGCCCAGGGGCCGCTTTTTAATATTGCATTCGAAAAAGGCCCGGACAGTTTCGACATCACACCGCCGGACGCCAGCTATTTTAAAGATATGCAGCTAACCTGGGAGCCCGAGGTAGTTTTGATTGCAGATTTTTCTACTGACATTCAAGAAGCTTGTGAGGGGGAAACTGTTACATTTACCGATAATTCAACCGGTGCCACAACCTGGGAATGGGACTTTGGTGATGGTGCAAATCCATCAACAGCCAATACACAGGGGCCTCATGAGGTTGTGTATGAAAACCAGGGAAGTAAAACGATTTCATTGACCATCAACGGGACTGTTACTGAGATTAAAGATGATTACATTGGTGTGTGGCCTAATGCCGATGCTAATTTTGGATGGACACAACAAAGCCGAACCATCTCCTTTTTTAACCTTTCTTTTTATGCGGATAGTTTTATTTGGGATTTTGGCGACGGCCAAACCAGTACCGAAGCAGAACCAATACACACATACGAGGAAGACGGGACTTATGAGGTTGTGCTCACCGCTATAAGCGATATGTGTGATGATTCCGAACACATGGAGGATATAGTTATTAATACGGTAGGCCTAAACGAAACAATTGAGAGTACTTTCAGGGTTTATCCTAATCCGGGAAATGGCATCTTTAATATTGTTTTCCCGTCAAACCTGGATGAAGCATCTGTTGAAATTTTTGATTTGAACGGTAAATCATTTTACAAAACCAACATCCAAAATGTTCAGGCCGGCCAAAGTTTTATTGTCGGAAAAACTGACCTGCCATCCGGAGTTTATTTTATTGAGGTAAATAACGCAAATAAATCCTTGTATCAAAAGCTGCTGGTTTATTAATGAAGAAAAAGAAGTTCTGATTTCCAATATTAATCATCGGATAACTGGATTTAATTCCCCTGATAGTTATCCGTTGACACTGCCCAATGGACAAGCTCATAAAGATATTCATCGCATTTCTTCTTTTACTGGCTGTGCTTTCGCTCAAAAGCCAGGATGGCGGAATTTCCTTTGGGCTTTCTTCCGGTACTTCTATTCCCTTTGGAAAGTATAGCAGCACTGAATATGGTGAAGGGAGTTTCACACAACCGGGGTTGGCAATTTCCGGGGATTTCAGTTGGTTTTTCAGTAGTAAATTCGGAATCTTTCTGAGGGGCTCTTATCTTTTACATCCGATTGATGTTTCTGCACTTGGACTAGCGAGGGTGAATAAAGACCCGTTTTTGAGTAATGTGATTATTAGATCAGAACCCTATAAAATATTGACAATCATGCCCGGAGTTGGTACAAAACTGAAACTTTCAGAAAAGTGGAATTTTAATGCCGGGGTAATGGCCGGGTATCTTTGGGGGCAAACGCCATATCAGCTTCATAAACCCGATTATTATTTGTTGCCTGATGACTGGGAAGAGATTACTTCGGCAAGGGATTCCAAATTTTCCTGGAAAATTGCAGCAGGTATTGAATATGAATTATTGTCCTGTGTCGGCTTCTTCGCAGATGCTGAACTTCTAAACGATACTCTGAAATTTGATTTTATTACTTCAACCGGCACCCGCACCGATGAAAAACATATTGCGGTGGTGAACCTGAAATTGGGCTTTCGAATTCACTTTAACCAATGATGCTGATCTTCTCGAGCTCTTTTGGTTTTTTTATCTCAATATGATCTCCTGTTATACAGACAACGCCTTCTTCTTTAAATTCCTTTAAAATCCTGATCACACTCTCTTTTGAAAGATTAGTCATGTCGGCCAAATCCTGTCTCGACATACAGAGATGAAAATCCGTTGATTCAAAAATATCCTTACTCAGGTACAACAAGGCATCAGCTACACGGCCGGGCATTTGCTTTTGGGTGAGGTCGGAAAAACGCCCGAAATTAAAAATAGCATTCCGGTTGATATGCTCAATAAATTTTTCTGCAAAATCAGGGTTCGACCGGATTGCTTCCCTGAATTTTTGCTGGGTAATGTAGCACACCGTAGTATTTTCAAGGGCTGTTGCCGAGTAATAATTCCTGCCGTCAAGAAAAATACCGGAGCCTCCAAACAACTGAATAGGTTTGATGAGCTTTAATATTAAACCCTTACCATTAGTACCTTCCAGATAAATTTTTACCAATCCACTTGTGAGCATAAGCATGTGCGAAGAGGCCGAACCCTGCTTGAATATCATTTCGCCTTTGCGGTACGAAGCCTCAAACCGGTCTTCGTTTATTCGTTCCAGTTCATCGGCGGTGAGTAAGCTGAACATTGGCGACCTATTATTGCAATCGTTGCAGTTGTTGCAAAAAGATGACTTCTTAAATTGTATCATCAAATTAGTTTTTTGACCAAAAAATGTAAGCCAACAAAAATAAGCATATAATGGAACATGACACATTCAAATCACATTATTATTGACATAGGTCAACAGATGAAATGATAAATACCTCGGATTCCCTGTAATATACAAATGTTTGTTTTTCGATGTGTTAACCTCATAACAGTACTTTTGGAACTCAATTTAATAACTCAAATTACTTAAATCATAGCCCGATGAGAAAAATTAGTTTAGCACACGTTTTTATGTTGATGATCCTGGCACTGGCAGTAGCAGCAGGATGCACAAAAGAAGGCCCCGCCGGCCCGGCAGGAGTTGACGGAACCGATGGAACCGATGGCGTTGACGGAAATGCTTCATGCATTCAGTGCCACACCATCGAATACATGAACCAGGTTGAAGCGCAGTACGCCATGTCAGGGCATGCAGCGGGTTTAATGGTTGATTATGCCGGTGGGCGTAACAATTGTGCCATGTGCCATTCCGATGAAGGTTTCCGCGAAACCCAGCACACCGGGATGGATACCACAGCTACCGACATCGCGCTCCCAACCCACATTCAGTGTTCAACTTGCCACGATTTTCACCAAACGCTTGACTTCGAGAATGACGGACCGGATTACGCCATTCGTGCAAACGGCCCGGTTGACCTGCTAATGTACCGCGGTAGTGAACCAGTCGTAGTGCTTGACTACGGCAACAACTCAAACCTTTGTGTGAATTGCCACCAACCGAGAAGGGCTGATCCTGAGGATGACGGAACAGGCAACTACACGATTACCAGCACGTTTTATGGACCCCACTACGGAACACAGGGAACGCTATTCCAGGGTATCGGCGGAGCCGAAATTGGTGTTGGGTATCCCGAGCCTGGCAGTTCTACCCATACCCAGGTAGCCTGCACCGATTGCCACATGCATGAATATGCCGATGGCGAAGGCGGACATACGGGCAAAGTTCCGCTTGCCGCATGTACATCATGCCACGAAGGTGCAACAGATTTTAACATTAATGGTAAACAAACTGAAGTTGAAGACCTGATGCAACAGCTTAAAGATAAAATGGTGGCACTCGGTGTTTATGACGAACAGGGTCACCCGGTTCCCGGCACTTATCCGCTTACTCAGGTTCAGGCTGTGTACAACTATGAAACCATTTTCGCCGATGGTAGCTTGGGTGTGCATAACCCCGCCTACATCAAACAACTATTAACCAACTCGATAAATGCATTAGACTAAGTAACTTTTAATAACCAAAAAAAGGTTTCTTAGGCATGCAGCTTTAAAGAAGCCTTTTTTTGGTACATTTTTTTACTACCACCCAAAAATATAACTTTATGAAAATGAAAAGACTTTCCCAGTTTGCAGCCATGTTTACAATCATTGCCATGCTGGCTTCCTGCGAATATGATTTCATTCAACCCGAACCGGCGCCACCTCCCCCCGACCCTACCGATACCATTAGTTTTTCCAATAAAGTGGTACCCATCTGGGACAACAACAACTGCACAAACTGCCACAAGCCTGGCGGAATTTCACAACTTCAACTCACTGCTGCCGATGCCTACAACAGCCTGATCGCTCAGGGGGTGATAAATACCGCTGACCCGGCATCAAGCAAAATATACACATTCCCACACCCGGCCACCGGCGAACATGCAAATAAATATGCCAACGAAACAGAGGCCGACATCATATTGCAGTGGATATCGCAGGGTGCTTTGAATAACTAAGTTTAATAACTTAAACATGATAACGATGAAAAAGTATATAGCAGGAATTTTGATATTGATGGTTGGATGTTTACATCTACAGGCACAGGATGAGGCAGAACCCAAAGATAAACCCGTGAGGTTTTCGTTTGCAAGCGGCCACCTCATCGATAATCAAACCAGTAAGGTTGCCGTGAAGAATACCCTCGAATGGGTAATACAGCACCGGTTTGGAACCATGGGAGATGGCATTTCGAATGTTTACGGCTTCTACGCACCCGGGGCCAATATCAGAAATGGATTTAGTTACACCATCCTTGATAACTTACAGGTAGGCTACGGACTTACCCTGAAAAATATGTACAGCGATTTCAATATCAAGTATGTGATTTTACAACAAACCAGGAAAAATACCATTCCATTGTTTGTTACGCTGTATGCCAACATGGCCATTGATGGCAGAAAAGACGAGGTGTTTGGCACAGAGTATAAATTTTCTAACCGCTTTTCGTATTTCAGCCAGCTTATTGTTGGCCGCAAGGTTTCCAACTGGCTTTCGGTGCAGGCAAATGCTTCATTTACACACTTTAATTCGGTGGCCGATGATATGAATCACGATGTAGTTGGTGTTGGTTTCAACGGGCGGATAAACATATCGCCACAATCATCCGTACTTTTCCAGTACGACATCCCGCTCAAAATACAGTCCATCTCCGAGCAGCGCGAATTTGACGCCGCCAAACCCAACTTTGGCCTGGGCTTTGAGGTATCCACAGGGTCTCACGCGTTTCAAATTTATGTTACTTCATCCAACAGCATTCTGCCACAGGATGCGTATCTTTACAACGGATTCGACTGGACCAACGGTTTTTCCGACCTGATGTTTGGGTTTACCATTAATCGTTTATGGAGTTTTTAATTCAAATATTATAAATATTAAAAAGTAATAATTATGAAAAGAACAAACATTTTATTTATTGCAGGATTTGCAATGGTTGCATTTTTAATGATGTCGTTTTCCCCACAGGATGGCGAGAAAACAGCCTGGGAAATACCTGAAAAGTATAAAAACATGGAAAACCCTCACCAGGGTGATAAGGGACTCGACAGGGTTGGCAAAATACTCTATGCCAAGCACTGCAAATCGTGCCATGGAAACAAGGGGCAGGGCGATGGCCCGAAGGCTAAGCAAATTGATGTGAAAATTATGGATTTTACCAGCGAAGATTTTCAATCAAAATTTAATGATGGGGAAGTTTACTTCATGGGAATAATCGGCCGTGATGAAATGCCCAATTTCGAAAAAGAACTTCCCGAAGAAGAAGATCGTTGGGCAGTTGTAAACTACATCAGATCGATGAAAAAATAAGTGTGCTTTTATTTTTAATTGGGGGGGGGCGAGAGGTTGCCTTTTGTAAATTATGAATCAACAATCAATTATATTTATGCAAAAGGCAACCCTCTTATAATAAGCTTTAAAAATTCATGACGATAAAAGATTACATAAACGTGCAAAGGTTTACTGTTTTGTTTATCCTGGTTCTCTGTTTTTGTACCGTGGGAGTAAAAGCCCTGAACAGTGACAGCATTCCAAAAAATGTTGTTGCAAACCGGCAGTGCCTTAAATGCCACGGTAGCAAATACTACACCTATTATAACGACTGGATAGAAAGAAATGTGAAGGAGAGAATGAACCCGTTTTATGTAATCGATTCTGCTGAATATTACCAGGCCAATCATAAAAATTTTACCTGTATTGACTGCCATTCGTATGAGTATGAAGAATTTCCACACCAGGGATACCTCAGGATGGAACCCGCATACAATTGTATGGATTGCCATGATTCGGGAGATGAATGGGAGAAATACAATTTTAATAAAATACAATCGGAATACGAAAAAAGCATTCACTCACAAAAGCACAACGAAACTTTTGGTTGCTGGATGTGCCACAATCCGCATGAATATAAAATAAGTGCGCGGGTTGAAGAAAACATCAAAGATGTAATTGCTTATGATAATGCCATTTGTTTGAATTGTCATGCGGATATTGATGAATACATGTTTATTGCCAAAAACGGGATTCCTAATATTCTGGAAACCCACGAATGGCTTCCAAATCAGGCCAAGCATTTTAAAAGTGTTCGTTGCATCGAATGCCATACCCAACGCAACGACACACTGCTCGTAGCTCATCATATACTGCCCAAAGAAAAAGCAGTTAAGCAATGCATCGAATGCCATTCGAGCAATTCGCTGCTCATGGCTTCGCTATATCGCTACGAAGCAAAACAAAAAAGAAGCAAAGCCGGTTTTCTGAATGCAGCCTTACTTGGCGATTATTATGTTTTGGGAGCCAACAGAAATTACTACCTCAACCTTTTTAGCATGATTGTTTTTGGCTTGGTATTATTTGGAATCCTGGTTCATATCGTTTTACGCATCATAAATAAATAGCATTAATATGCCAAAAAAAATTTATTTGTATCCGGTTTGGGTGAGATTATGGCACTGGCTTAATGCCATTGCCTGCCTATTACTCATCATAACCGGAATAAGCCTCCAATACTCCGATCCTGAATATCCTTTTATGCGATTCGATCTGGCAATAGCTGTTCACAATTTTTCGGGAATAGTTTTAACTGCGGGTTTTTTTGTGTTTTTATTCGGGAATATCATATCGGGCAACGGAAAGCATTATAAATTAAAAAACAATGATCTTACTACCAGGCTAAAAAGGCAAATAAAATATTATAGCGGGGGGCTGTTTAAAAGCGAAAACCCTCCTTACCCAATTAATGCGGATCGCAAATTCAATCCCCTTCAAAAAATTTCATACGTAGGGATTATGTATGTGGCATTGCCTGTTTTAATTGTTACAGGATGGGCCATGTTGATTCCTGAAATAACAGTTCACGATTTTTTCGGAATTAGCGGATTGCACCTAACACATTTACTTCATTTGGTTGTTGGTTTTATAACTTCTCTGTTTCTCGTGGTGCACGTATATTTTTGCACGATAGGCTCCACTCCTTACAGCCACTTCAAAGCAATGTTTAACGGATTTCACGAGGTACATGAATGATTATCGAAACCCAACGGCAATGTGCCGATCAATGAATACGTCATGTGATTGTAAATAAATTATAGATCAATAAATATTAAGTGATAAACTTTAATTAAAGCTACTTATGAAATTACCAGGATCATTTTATAACTGGACAACGCTCATCGGAGCAATTATTGCCATGATAAGCTTTACTGTCATCGTTTTTCTATTTTTTGTTTCCATGATTTTTGATCAGGGCAGCTCTTATCTCGGATTGTTTATGTACATGATTCTTCCGATGTTTTTGGTGCTGGGGTTAATACTAATACCAATAGGAGCAATTCTTAAAAAGAGAAGAGATAAAAAATCAGAAAAAGCGATTCGACCCAAATGGCCAAAGATCGATCTCAATGAGAAAAGCTACCGCAATGCATTTATAATATTCATATTCGGAACATTTGCTTTTTTGATGCTCTCTGCCATTGGCAGCTACGAGGCGTTTCATTACACCGAATCGGTTGAATTTTGCGGAACCCTTTGCCACGAGGTAATGGAACCCGAGTACGTGGCTTATCAGGAATCATCGCATGCCCGCGTAGGTTGTGTTGAATGCCATGTTGGTTCGGGGGCCGACTGGTATGTTAAATCCAAACTGTCAGGATTATATCAGGTTTATGCTGTTACCACCGGACATTATCCCAAGCCCATCCCCACTCCGGTAAGAAATTTGCGTCCGGCCAGGGAAACATGCGAAGAATGCCACTGGCCCGAACAGTTTTATGCAAGAAAACTCAAATACCGCAAGCACTATATGACCGATTCGGAAAATACCGAATGGGATATCACAATGCAAATGAAAATTGGCTCTGTTTACGAGCCCCTCGGTATTAATGAAGGCATCCACTGGCATATAAACCCAGATGTAAAAATTGAATATTATGCCGCAGATTTGGAAAGAGAAACCATTCCCTGGGTGCGCTATACGGATTTAAAAACCGGAGAGCAGGTTGTTTATCAAGACCCTGACACGCTTATCGACATGAGCAAAATTGATCCGCAGGAAATTCGTGTTATGGACTGCATGGACTGCCATAACAGGCCTTCGCACAACTACTACCCCCCGGAAGAATATGTTGACAATGCCATTACAGCCGGCAAAATCCCCAGATCGCTACCAGATATTAAAGTAGCTGCAATGGATATATTAAATAATGATTTCCCAACTACCGACAGTGCCATGAAATTTATTGAAGAGGAAATCAACTTTTACTACGAAGCGATGTATCCTGAAATTTATGAATCCGATAGAGCGGTAATCACCAATGCCATTGCCGTTTTGCAGGACGAATTCAAGAAAAATGTATTTCCCGAAATGAAAGTAACATGGGATGTGTATCCTGATCATATAGGGCATTTGAATACCAAAGGCTGTGTTAGGTGTCATAACGACAAACATGTATCAAATGACCACAGAGTAATATCACGTGATTGCAACTTATGCCATTCAATAGTAGCCCAGGGCACACCCGATCAGATGGCCTTTACCGCTACTGACAAGTCGTTGGAGTTTGTTCACCCCGTTGATATTGATGAAGCCTGGAAGGAAGAATTTTGCGCTGAATGCCACCGGGAGCTTTATTAAGCGAAGCAATAGAATGATTTCATTTTTTTTGGTATAGTTTTTTCATTTTTCAGGGCCTTTCGGGGCCCTGTTTTTTTTTTGGCAGAAAAAGATGGAATGATTTTCCTGATGAAACATAGCAGCACAGCCAAGACAATATTTACGCCTCCATTTTTGTAAATAGCTGATTTTTAGCAATAGGGTCAGGATACCCGGCACTAATAAATCAACAACTTAAAGGCTGCAAGCAACAGTACGAAAGCTAAAATCTTTTTCATTAAATGGGGTGCAAAACGATTGCTTCCCAGCAATGATCCGGCAAAACCACCAACCAAAACAGCAGCAATCCACCATGAAATGAGCGGAGCACGGTACATACCGGCAGAAAGCAAACCGGCAATTCCAGCCATGGAATTAATAAAAATAAACAGGGCAGAAATGCCAGCGGCCTGCTTTACTGTAGTCCATCGCAATAGCAGGAGCAAAGGGCTCAGAATGATTCCTCCTCCAATACCGATCATACCGGACAGCACGCCGATACCTGCTCCCGAGAGCAGCAGGTAGAGATTAACCGGCCGGCGAAGTTCCTGGTTTTTCAATCCTTTGATAAATACCATGCGGAATACAGCGATTAACAAACATATTCCCAACAAAATGCGGTACAAGGTTGGATCAACGCTGATGGTTGCTCCCAGGAAAGCAGCCGGAATGGAAACGGAAATCAATGGCAATATGATTGACCAGCGAAAATAGCCATTGCGGTAAAAAGAAATGAAAGCTACTGAAGAAACAAGCAAATTGAGGGTAAGGGCAGAAGATCGCATCATTTCAGGAGCAAATCCAAAAATCGCCATCAGTGCCAGGTAACCACTTGCTCCCCCATGCCCAACCGATGCGTACAAGCCGGCAATGAGTGTGAGCAATAACATAAAAATAATGGCATTTTCCATTTTCAACCTTTCTTCATCAGGAAAAAAGGCAATAGGCAAACCTGCTTATTACAGCACTTGCTTATCCTCCTTTCCAATTCATCACGCCAATAAGCGTGAATCGGGAGGCCAGCCGTTTCCGGACTAACCCTTCGACCTGCTGTTCCT